>JASJDX010000276.1 GCA_030064975.1 Pleurocapsa sp. MO_192.B19 | reverse complement strand
GTCGTTCAGACCCTACGCAAAATCAGACGGGAGGGCAACCTAGATGACCTAATTAATCAGCATTTTCATGCCTTGATTGGCGGAACTTAGCTCATAAGTACCGATTCGGAAGAATTGAGAATTATCAGCTAAAATACATTAGTTCTGATCCGTAACAACAAATTATCTTATGTTTTTTTAATCTTTTAATCTTCTGATTTTTGCTAATCTTGAGATAACAATCATTTAAATAACGAAATTTCCAAAATTCAAGTAAGGTAGATAGTAAAGTTGCTGAGTTAGGATTTGAAAAAATCTGAATTTTATCTAGTAACGATAGTGAATACTTCACAATAACTTGATGACTTTGACAAAGATTAAGAGTATACAAAACTCCTAATTGAGTTTCTTAGTATCAGTTGTCTTTATTCACCAAGTTAGTCTATTTAATTCAGATATCATCTGAAATCCCAAAAAGAATGATACAAATAGTAATCATCAAATGACTCTTTTATTTACTATTAACTCCTTACCACTTATTCTCTAGTCAGACATCTGTTGAAATATTTATATATTTTAGATCGGTAGTCTAATTTTTAAGATTTAGAGATAGTTCGAGCTTTAAATTATTTAGCAAACTGCAAAAGGTTACTTGGTTCAGTTACTTGGTTTAATTTAGTTCTTGCAGATAAATTTCAGAAAAAATTTGCCCTGCATACATCGAAATTTATGTTGTATTGTCAACCTAGTTTTGTGAGGAAAAATTGCCATGAAAAATCAAGGTAAATATTTAACGCCTTTTCAGCGAAAATTGCTGGAGAAAAATTTACAAGCAAAAAATCTACGTCCAGAATATCAGCGCCGAATTGAAATTATGCTTTTGGCAGATGAGGGTTTGGGCAAGGTTGAAATTAGTAAAACTTTAAAATGCACACAAGAAACAGCAAGATATTGGAGTGGTCAGGCGAAGGCAGGTCAAGCTCATAATTGGCAAGATTGTCCCCGTGGTCGTCCCAAAACTACTAGTGCTGAGTATTTAACTCGTTTGAAGGAATTAGCAAGTAATAGTCCTCGTGATTATGGTTATTCATTTGAGCGTTGGACAGGACAATGGTTGAGCAAGCATTTGCATAAAGAGCTAGGTATTGAACTAAGTTCACGTCACATTAACCGCTTACTCAAACAAATGGGACTTTCTACTAGAGCAAAATCAGTTAATCGTAATTCATTGGCTCAAGATAACAATTCAGAGAGTTCAGGTATTGCGCTCCGAGAACTTTCTTCTGTTTCTGCATCAGCATCTACTCAAGAGTGGCAACTAAATTTCTTAGGTTGAGATTTTAAATTATGGTTCAAAATTCGTCCGTTGTTTCTGTTGATAGACAACAGCTAGCCAAGACTCTAGGAACAATAGTCAACGATTCTGATTATACTTTTTGTCTTAAGAATCTAGAAATTAGACATCCTGGTGCAGGTCAACAATTCTGGGAGTCTTCCGAAGACAATCGAGGTATATTTATAATCTTGTCGGGCAAGGTGAGATTAGTAGATGGCGATCGCGAATTGGTTGCAACTTTGAATCAAGGAGATTCTTTTGGCGAGAATACTCTTTTTGAGAAGGCATCTTTTTTACCTTATTCAGCCAGAGCTTCAATTAACGTTAAGCTAGGATATCTATCGGAGCGACTATTAAAGAATCTAAGTCGTAAGTATCCGACAATAATAGAACATTTTTATCATCAAGCTGTGTCACGTAATTGGTTATTGTTATGTCCCCAAATTGCGGCTTTATATAAACAGCCAGGGTTAAATGAAGCCTTGTCCCTGCTGCAAAAACATGAGTTACCAGTAGGAAGTTTGCCCGCTCATTTAAGAAATCAACGGTTTTGGCTGCTGCGACGGGGAAAAATGCGACACTCCTCCAAAAATGAGTTAGATGAAGGTAGTATTTATTACCCTTGGCAAGAAAATGGAGATTGGGAAATTACTCAACCCACTGAAATATATAGTCTTGATGAGTCTCAATGGCAGAAGGCAGTTGAATATTTGCCCCAGTTAACTCAGTTAGTTGACCCAGATAATTTATCAGCTAGAATAGACAATTTTGGTGACTATAGTGAAAAAATACCTAGAGATGTAACTACTAAGCAGGTTCAGGGGAAAAAAATTAGCAAGGCTTACTTTCCTAGCCCAGTACTACAACTAGGTCATTTGTGGCAGCGTGTCACCAGACGATATCCGTTTTTTCAACAGCAAAGTGCAAGTGACTGCGGTGCTGCATCCTTAGTGATGGTAGGACAATATTGGGGAAAGCGTTTCAGTGTCAATCGTTTACGGGAAATTTCTCATGCCGATCGCAATGGAGCTTCATTACGAGGATTGGTGTTGGCAGCAGAAAGTATTGGTTTTACCACCAGACCAGTTAAAACTAGTCTTGAAAGTCTAGCTGAACAACATTTACCAGCGATCGCTCATTGGGAAGGTAAACACTATATCGTTGTTTATCAAGTGACTTCAACTCATGTTGTTGTGGGCGATCCTGCTATTGGTCAACGCACCCTTAGCCATCAGGAATTTAATACAGGTTGGACTGGTTATACACTATTACTTCAGCCGACAGCTTTGCTTAAAGATGCTGAAGAAAGTAGCGTACCCATATGGCAATTTATCGAGTTGGTTAAGCCACACCGAATTGTCTTACTGGAAATCTTTTTTGCTTCTGTAATGATTCAGGTGTTTGGTCTGATTACACCAATTTTTACTCAGATCCTTTTAGATCGAGTCGTGGTGCAGCGCAGTAGCTTAACCTTAAACGCCATTGGATTAGGGTTACTAATCTTTGGTTTGTTTCGAGTTGCCATAACTGGTTTAAGAAAATACCTTTTAGCTCATGTGGCTAACAGAGTCGATATATCTTTGATTGTCGGTTTTATTAGCCATACTCTCAAGTTACCTCTGGGCTTTTTTGAGTCTCGCTATGTGGGAGACATTATCTCTCGAATTCAAGAAAATAGAAAGATCCAACGATTTTTAACTGGGGAAACTTTATCAATCTTATTAGACTTACTAACCATGTTTGTCTATGCAGGATTAATGTTTTGGTATAGTTGGCAATTAGCTCTATTAGTCTTAATTATTATCCCACCGTTCATTATCTTGGCCTTAGTCGCCACTCCTTTCTTACGACGAATTTCGCGGGAAATATTCGCCGCGTCTAATGAACAGACTAAATATCTAATTCAATCTTTGACTGGTATTCGCACGGTTAAAGCTTTGGCAGTAGAACAGACAGTACGCTGGCATTGGGAAGAGCTATTTGGTAAGTCGGTCAAAAAAGCTTTTTCAGGGGAGATAGTGGGCAACATACTTTCCATCTGTAGTTCTACTATTCAAACATTAGTCACTACGGCACTTTTGTGGTTTGGAGTCTGGCAAGTGATTAACGATCAACTAACCATTGGGCAGTTAGTAGCTTTTAATATGTTGATGGGCAATGTTATTAGTCCCTTTCAGCGACTGACATTTGTCTGGAATGAATTACAGGAGATTATCATTGCCATAGAACGCATTAACGATGTAATTAATACCGAGCCAGAGGAAGACTTGCAAATCCAACTACGTCAGTCTCTTCCTCCCATACAAGGTCACGTTAAATTTGAACAAGTTTCATTTCGCTATCATCCAGAAAGCGATCGCAATATCCTAGAAAATATCTCTTTTGAAGTCAAACCAGGACAGACAGTAGCTCTTGTTGGTCGTAGTGGTTCGGGGAAAACAACTCTTTCTAAGTTATGTTTGGGTTTTTATCTGCCTACGGTCGGTCAAATTTTTATTGATGGCTATGATCTAGCTAGTCTGTCACTGGGATCGCTACGGCGACAAATTGGGGTTGTCGACCAAGACACCTTTTTGTTTGGTGGCACAATTCGCGAAAACATTAGTATTGCCTATCCAGAAGCAGAGTTAGAAGAAGTAATAGAAGCTGCAACCCAAGCAGGTGCTCACGATTTTATCAAGGATCTGCCCATGGGGTATGAAACACAAATTGGTGAAGGTGGTGGGATGCTATCTGGGGGACAAAAACAACGATTGGCGATCGCTCGTGCTTTATTAGGAGATCCTCGTCTACTGGTTTTAGATGAAGCGACTTCCCATCTAGATACGGAATCAGAGAGAATTATTCAAACCAATCTCAATACAATTCTTAAAGAGCGCACAACTCTAGTAATTGCCCATCGTCTTTCGACCATCCGCAATGCCGATTTGATTTTGGTACTGAATAAAGGCATCTTAATCGAAAGCGGAAACCACGAAGAACTTATGGCTCAGCGCGGTCAATATTTCTATCTCAATCAACAGCAGCTGGCCACTGTTGAATAAAGTTCCGTTTGCTTAATATTTGCGTTTTTCTTAACCTCATCAATTTAATCCTTGTTACATGAGCAACCAAATATGGTTAATTTAAAAGTTAAACCTGATTCTTCTAATATCGACTCGTCACCCAAGATTGACGACAACGAGCAAAATAATATTCGTGTTTTACTGGTAGACGATCAAAATTCAATTCGAGAACAGTTACATATTTCTCTAGAATCAGAATTTGGCTTAGAGATCGTTGGTAGTGTTGCAGACGGTCAAACTGCGATCGCCAAGATCGAGTTATTTCATCCAGATGTGGCACTGATTGATATTGAAATGCCTGGAATAGATGGATTACAGACTACACAGATTATTAAAGAACGTTTTGCCGATACCAAAGTTATTGTCCTTAGTAGCCACGATCATGAAGAATATATCGACAAAGCTCTAAAAGTAGGAGCAAAAGGCTATTTACTCAAAAATACCCCAGCCATAGACATAGTTCATGCTATTCGTTATGTCCACAAAGGATATTTACAGCTAGGACCAGGACTATTTGAAAAATTAGAGTCAAGCAAATTAAGGAAACAACTAGAAGAAGCTTCGCCAAATGATAGTCTTCAAGTAGCTAATTCAAAACTAGCAAAATCCTCTCAATCTTCTCATAATGATTGGTCGTCACTGACTAAAGAACTAGTTGAAACTCTGCCACAAGCCTGGACGAGAGGATTACTTTACTTCCTAATAGTATTTGTGGGAGTAGTTCTCCCCTGGGCAATGCTTTCCAAAATTGACGAGACTGGAAGTGCTAGGGGAAGACTCGAACCTGAAGGTAAAGTTTTTATGGTTGATACCCCTGTTGCGGGAACAGTAGCCGAAGTTTTTGTCAAAGAGGGGCAAATTGTCAAAGATAAACAACCTTTATTGGCACTTGATTCAAAATCTGTAGAAAACGAACTACAGCAAGCAATAACAAGACTAGAAGGTCAGAAAAAAGAATTAGCTCAGCTAAAACTTTTAAAAAATCAGTTAATAGTCACGATAAACACCCAAAAACAGCAAAATGCAGCGCAAAAATTTGAGAAACAAGCTCAATTAGACCAAGAAAAACAAAATATTCAACACAATCAAACGGCTCAAAATCTAGCTAAAATATCTTATGACGAAGCATTAAAAGAAGTAAAGCGTTTTCTGAACGCTCAAATGGAGGGAATTGTCTCCGAAATTCAGGTAATTGAAAGAGAAGATTCAGTTCGGGAAAGAAAAAGATTACTTGAACAAGCTAATGCCGATATTGAACAAGCAAAATTACGTCTAAAAGAGCAAGAAAAAAGCTATCAAAGTTTAATATACTCTGGAAACATAGCTGTACTTAGAAGTGAAGAACAGTTAAAAGAAGTAGAAGCTCAAATAGGAACTCTTAGTTCTCAAATAAAAGAAACTAAAAGTCAAATAGATGCTCTCAACTATCAGCTAGAACAAAGAATAGTCAAAGCACCAGCTAGTGGTTCTATTTTTCAATTACCAGTGACAAAAACTGGAGCAGTGTTAGAACCAGGAGGGTTAGTAGCTGAGATTGCTCCCAAAGAAGCTCCTTTAGTGCTTAAAGCCCAAATGACCACCCCAGAAAGTGGTTCTCTAGATCGAGGAATGCCAGTTAAGCTCAAATTTGATGCTTATCCTTTCCAAGATTTCGGCATAGTAGAAGGGAAGCTTGTTAGTATCTCTCCTACCACTAAAGTCGTTGATACTGAACAAGGTCAGATAGAAACCTATGAACTAGAAGTGAAACTAAACCAAAATTATATTCAAGCTAAAAATAAGCGTGTTGCCTTAAGACCAGGACAAACAGCCACAGCTGAGGTAATTGTTCGCCAGCGTCGTTTAATTGATTTTGTTCTCGATCCGTTTAAAAAGCTGCAAAAAAATGGTTTAGAGCTTTAGAGTTCGGATTTCGCAGTTCTAAGTTCGGAATTTACCAATAGCAATTAACAACTTTAAATTTAATCTAAAAAGGAGATTGATTATGTCAGAAGTTTTAACTTTTCATCCTGAAGATATTTTCGACCAAATGCGAATTTTATGCCAACTTCCCACAATAACTGAAAAAATTATTACTCGTGAAGTTGTAACCCGTGCTGCGTTCGAGGCTGGTATTGAAGTTGAATCAGAAGAGTTGCAACAAGCAGCAGATAATTGGCGATTAATGAATAAACTAGACAGTGTTGAAGCTACACAATTATGGCTACAAAAACACCAACTATCTTTAGATGAGTTCGGGGGATTAATTTCTGCAACAGTTCTTTCTTCTAAGCTTGCACAACATTTATTTGGCGATAAAGTTAAACCTTATTTTCTTGACTATCAGCTAGATTATATGCAGGTTGCTATGTACGAAATAATTTTAGATGATGAAGATTTAGCAATGGAATTATCATATGCTATTGATGAAGGAGAAATCGGTTTCTTTGAAGCTGCATATCAATATATTCGAGATCCAGAATTAAGTAGGATAGGAGGATATAAAGGAATAGTATATCGTAAGGATTTAAAGCCAGAGATCGCAGCAGCGGTCTTTTCTGCTACTCCTCCTGAGATCCTCAAGCCAATTATTACCTCATCTGGAGTACATCTAATTAAAGTCGAAGAATTGATTAAACTTCAATTAGATGATGTGATGCGGCAAAAGATTCTTGCTGAACTTTTTAGTTCTTGGTTAGCACAGCAGGTTAGGCAATATAAAGTGAAAATTAATTATCTGGCTAATCAAGAAAAGCCTTTCACTTCTATTGCTAAACAGCTAGCTACAGCATAATTAATTTGACTAAAAAAGTCACTAGAAAATAATTTGGCAACTACAATCGTAAAGCGATCGCTATATTTATTAAGGAGAAAGCGATCGCTTTCAATATTAAAAATAACTCAAGCAAATAAAAGAGATAAAAATAGACAATATTTATGTCTTAAGAAAAAATTTAATCACTTTAATTTAGACTAAAAAAATAGCATATTAAAGACAAAGTCAGAGTCAACTTATTCGATTAACCATGAATAAGTGATTTTGACAAAACATCAATTTAATCTCATATAAGAAAATCAAGAAAAGACAATGAGTAAAATTGCAATCTCCAACTTAGCTTCAGAAAATAACATAAGTGAACTAGATTTACTAGTACAAGAGCAAGTAATCGGTGGCTCTTTAATATTTCCTCCTTCAGATATATTTCCAGAAGGAGCATATACTATCCCATTAGATGTTGAGATCACATATGTAGATCCTATAGTGAAATATGATACTAGATTAGATTTTGCTCCTCGATCTGGTAAGTCAAATCTTTAGAGTCAATTAATCAAAGTTGTCCTTCAGTGATTTTCACTAAATAACTATAACTTAAAAGTGATCGCTATATTCATTTAATAGAAAGCGATCGCTTTTTATATTAATAGGAAACTCAAAGGATTAAAAAAGATAAAACTAGAGTATATTTTGTCTTATAAATACAACATATGACTTATATTTGGATTGAAAAAGTGGCATATTTAAGAAGGATTTAGATTTAGCTTATTCGATTAATTACGAATTAGTAAATCTGTAACAATATAAATTCAATCTATCATAGTAATATCAAAAAAATGGCTGAAATTGTAATTGAAAATCTGGATTTGGAAACTAACTTAAGTGAATTAGATTTATTAGAACAAGATCGAGTAATTGGCGGTAGGAATATTTTTGATACCATATCTTCTATTACAGGAATAAATAATATACCTATAGTAGGAGACATAACACTAGGAGATATTAGAGAAAATTTAGAAAATATTTTTGAGCTGGAACTTGATGGTCCATTTACATCTCCTACGTTTCCCAATTAATAATCTTTTAGGTAGCTCATTAGAATATATTTTTGCTGATTTGTAAAATTCTTAGAGCTATTCAGCAACAGTTGAATTAAAACACAACTCAACAACTACAATTAAAACTTGTGCGATCGCCTTATATTAAAATAATATAGCGATCGCTTTTATTATATTATAGGTTATCCAAATGTACATTTACTACTAAACTTACTCAAAGTATGTGCAATAACTAAAGACTAAAGATTAAATAATATTATATTAGGTCTTAAAGAAATTATTTAATTTTGCTTTTATTATTACTTTAAATTAGCTCAAAAAGCAGCGATTTGTTTTTTTTTGTAATCATTTAAAAATTTACTTATAAATTCTTTCTAACAAACCGTAGTATTTATTATAATTTTTTAAATTTAAATAAATTAAATACGATTATTTTATGTCTTGCAATCTTTTTGAAATAGTTGATTTTTCCCAAAAGTGTTGCCATACTAAAAAAGTGGACATAGTTGAATTATTTCATTGATTATGAATAAGCAATTCTGTCAAAATACAAATTAAATCTAACATAGGAAAATCAAAAAAATGACTACAATTGCATTCTCTAACTTAGCCTCAGAAAATAACTTAAGCGAATTAAATTTGCTAGAACAAGAGCAAATAAACGGTGGTTTTAGTTTAGGTTTGGACTTTGGTAGTACTGATGTTGATTCTGGAACTACGTTTGAGCTAAGAAATCATCTAGATTTCAACTTCGACGATCATGGTCAACTATATTTAGAGCAAGGAGCGATAACTCAAACTAATATCTTTGGTGCTACTCCTACTTCATAAATCATAAATAAAGTTACGAAGGGTGAAAACTTGAATATGGTAGGTTGAAGTTAACCACGACCAAAACCTACTGGTAAAGAATTAATACCGTATTTGCAACCGATCTGAGTACAATGCAGGACTAAAACTAAAGAGGAAACCTAGCATTTTAGCTTTCAACAGAAGTCTTAGAAAAATAGTTAATTATGGTTATTCTAAGACCAGACAAATCAAAAACCATGATTAACATTTTTACTTTGCCAGAAAGATAAAACTTAAACCTTATCTAATCATTAGTTTTATTACAGTTACAAACTAAACGCGAGGAAAATAAATAATGACAAGATTTGAAGTTTTAGATTTAAACCCCAATAAGTATCTCAAAGAAGTGGATGTATCAAAGCAATGTCAAGTAAATGGAGGAACAGGATTAGAGGTAAAAAACTCTATTACAGTACGTCCGAACGGCTCTTACATTGCTCTAAATAGTATCGTAGGAGATTTGGCAAACATTGATTCTGCTCAGCTTAATCTCGAATTACCTCATGCAATTAGTATTTCGGCTGAAGATATAGGAGTAGAAATACTCCAAACAAATCAAATTATAACTGCATAATATTGCTTCGCTCCCCGAAGGTAGGAGTAAAAGTAGAAGTTTTGATAAGGTAATCAACTCCTTACAAAACAAAGAAATTCACTCTTGTCTTCTACCTTCTTTTAACATTGGTCAAACTTTGAATTAACTGAGAAATAAAGATGACAAAATTCCAAATTCAACAACTAAATTATACCAGCCAGCTTACTGCTGCCGACCAGCAACAAGTATATGGAGGTGACGATTTTTCGATTGAGGAAAAAACGTACTTTTTGGAACTAGTCAGAGATGGACAAGCCACAATTGAATGGGGAGATGATCCCATAGATGCTAGAGTCCGAGGACAAGACGGAGAAGTAATCGCCGAAGGAGTAGAATTTTTCTCCCTTGATTGATACAAGATCGCGCGCGCGACTTTTATTACCAAAGCGGAAGCTTAGAAGTATAAAATTTAGAAGTACTTTCTATTCTAGCTGCCATAAGAATAGACCTAGCTTGAAAATAGAAGCTGAAACAATGCCAATTCATCGACTGTTCTATTTTCATTTCTGGGTTGTGAACGATAGTTCATGCTATCTCTTGCATAAATACGAAATTTAGAGCTTTCAGAGATTACTATTAATTCTCTAAATTCCATATTCTAAAAATCATTTGAGCGTTTACAAAATTATTCGTGCAAGAAGTTTAATGCAACCCTAATCTATAACTGCGGAAAAAGTTTGAGCAAGTTATAGCTCTTTTCAAACGATATAATTTTTGTTTTTTACCTTCCCTCGACAGAAATAAAACTTTGAATTAACCAGGAAATAACATGACAAAGCTTCAGATTCAACCACTAAATTCCACCAGCCAGCTTACTGCTGCCAACCAACAACAAATATATGGAGGTGACAATTATACAGCCGAGCAAAAAACATACTTATTAACACTATATGTAGATGGTCTTGCCACAATAGAGACAGGAAATGATCCCATAGATGTAAGATTCCGAGCTTTCGACGGAAGGGAAATCGCCGAGGGAGTCGAATTGTTTGAGGATTGACCCTATCTTAAAGATTGCCCGACAGAAGTAAAACTTTGAATTAACCAGGAAATAATATGATCGAGCTTCAAATTCAACCACTAAATTTCCCAGAAAAATATCAAAATAGTGAGTCTGAAATAGATGATGCGATTCAGAGGCAAATTTATGGTGGCGGTATTATCGACGACCCAATATTAGATATTGCACTAGCAACTGCAAATACACCTTTTTCAAGGGCTTTGATTGGTGCTGCTCTAGATGGCGATAATATATTAGGAAATGTCGTACTTGACACCTCCCCGTAGTTGGTCAATTTTGAATTGTTGAGTTGAGTTAAGAGATCAAATTCCCAAAATTGGCTGAATACAAAGTAATAGCAAGCGTTTACATATCGATTTAGCTAGTGATAATGCTCTTACTACCCAGAAAAACAGATAATACATTAATTAAGGAGACATGAAATGACAATGCTTCAAGTTACTGATTTGAAACCTGATGGTTATGTTGTCGATCTCGATCAATGGAGGCAAGTAGAAATACAAGGTGGAGGATCGATTTTTGATGCAGTTCAAGAAATTGGGCTTGAAAATATTCGCATAGATTATGTAGACCTCGGCGATACGTTTTTGTTCAATATAACTAATGTTGACGATGCTGTTCAATATAACTCAGTACAAGAAGGTTAATACTCAGTTCAATTCATCAAGTACTCTTTCCCCAATCTTGCCAAATCTGCTGACCTCCAACCCAGGTTGTTATTTCAGAACTAATAGTATTGATAGCAATAGAGAACGAACTTTGGAACAGCTATTTGCTCTTCTCTTATGTCGTGGATACAGAGGTTTTGCCATTTATTTATAGCAAATTTCAACACATCAAAAGGAAATAAAAACATGACAAAACTACTAATTAAACAATTGAATTCCACAGACCTTATCACTTGCGATGAACAACAACAAGTAAATATTATTGGAGGTTCAGATGTAATACTGTTTGGTCTTTCTGGTCACCAAAGAATGTCACCAGAGCGAAGGGAAAAAAAACTTTGGGGAGGATATGCAGAAGGAGATTATGACATAGAAGTTCAAGATAACGGAGATATCTGGTTTTATGATCGGTTGGACAACGAAGTTGGTTTGATAGACCCGTAATCTATTACTCACTATTTTTTCTAGATTACTAATTTGTTTCTCTCCTAACTTTTCGCTGGTTAATTTTATGAAAAGAAAAGTTAGGGGAAATATTAAGCAAAGTAAATCTCAACATATTAGTTAGGAAATAACAAATGGCAAAACTGCAAATTAAACAATTGAATTCAACACAACTTATCACTTGTGATGAACAACAACAAGTAAATATAATTGGAGGTGCGGAAGGAGATGACCAAAAATATGGTTATTCTTATTTTTATGTTATTGCAGCTCAGTCAGACCAAGAAAGTTTGTGGAAAGGATATGCAAACGAAGAATATAGTATACATCTGGAACTTAATGGACAATTCTTAGTTTTTAAATCTCCAGACTCTGATTTACCGCATAATGCAGAAGGTGCTATAAGAATAGATTAAATTTCAATAACGGACAATGAACATTCCACAAATATGTATCTTTAGGCGTTGTACAATGGCGCGATGATTTTCAATCAGAAGGACAAGAAATTTTTCTAGTCTCCCAATCTTTCAATCATACAGTCATTTACTTTATCATTTCATAGTAGAGTAACGTCGGTTATCAAATATCAATTATTCATTTTTATGCGATGGCAACCACCCGTAACAGCTATATTAATTGGAGCTTTAACTGCGGTTACTTTTAATTCTTTGGGATGGCTGCAAATTTCTGAACGCAAACTTTATGATCATTTTCTTAGGTTACGTCCTCAAGAGCCTCAGGATCAAAAGATTGTTATTGTGGGACTGAATGAAAAAGACATAGAAAAATTAGGCTTTCCTATTAGCGACGACACACTAGCAGCCTTACTAACAAAAATTAAAGCAGAAAATCCGCGAGCGATCGGTCTAGATTTACATCGTAATGTAAATATTGGCGATCGAGGTAGTGAAAAACTAGATACTATTTTTCGTTCTACACCTCAGCTGATTGGAGTTGAAAAAACCGATGGTGGTAATCCGGCTCTTCAGTCTATATCGCCTCCAACGGAATTAGAAAAGCTAGCTCAAACTGGAGCTAGTGAGATAATAGAGGATGGAGAAAACGGAGTAGTCCGCCGTGGATATTTATACGTTCAAAAATCTCAGAATACTGCTTTAGAGTCAAGCTTGGTAGCTAATAATGTCAGTACTAATAACCAAATCAAAGTTATACCTAGTTTTGGGCTAGCAACAGCTCTTAAATACTTGGAAGGAGAAAATATTTTTCCCAGTGGTTATGGTAAACAGTCTTGGCTCAAGCTAGGCAATGCAGTTTTTCCTATGCTTCAATCGAATCGGCTGTTTTATTCGGATGCGACTATAGACAACTATCAAACTATAATTAACTATTGTAATACTGAAAAAAAATTTGCGCAGCTTAGCGTTTCGGAAGTTCTTGAAAATAAAGTTAAAGCTGATTTTTTCCGAGATAAAGTAGTCTTAATTGGAACAACAGCAGAAACAATTGAAGATATTTTTACAACTCCATATAGCTATTATAACTTAGCAAACTATGACTTTACCTATGGAGTAGAAATCCATGCAAGCTTAACTAGTCAGATAGTAAATGCAGCTTTAGAAAACCGAGGTATTATCAATTTTATTCCTAGCTACTGGCAATATAGTTTGCTTTTGCTTTTACTATTAACAACTTCTTTTGGCTCTTGGTATTTGTATAATAATAAATTTTTTAGCTGTGACCAAAAAATAATAGTGCATTTTGCGTCTTCAATTTCTAACTTAGTTTTTATTTTAGCGATCGGTTATTTATTTCTGCTTTTTGGATGGTGGATTCCTACAGTTACTTCTTTAGTTTTGACTCTTGGTAGTGAAATTTGTATTTATATTTTTATTAAGCTCGATCGACTTAAACAGGCAAACATAATTTTAGAACAAAAAGTTAAAAAGCGAACTCAAGCTTTAGAAGAAGCACAAAAACAAATATTATCTCAGGAGAAACTTGCTTTATATCAAAAAATTTCACAGTATATAGCTCACGAAATAAAAAATAAGACCAACATAATTGGTTTAAATATCCAAAATTGCCAAACGGATATAGCAGAGCTGCAATTAATTATAGAAGATAATTCATTTCTCTTCGAAGAAATTGTTTCATCAGAGGTACAATCACCACAACAGATAATTTTAGATTTAAACAACAAATTATCGCGAATACAATCTATCAATCAAAAAGTAACTTCTATTATTAGCGAGATTTACTCTCAGGGTATAGATAACCAAAATAAAACTTCTTCTAGTAATACTAATGTTGATATTAATCAATTGCTTGATACTCTCTTATTAGACTTTATTCAAATTTGTAAAATCAAATATGATAATTTTAATCCTATAATTTATCGAAACTATGATAAAAATATCAAGCAAGCCTACCATTCAACTTCAGATATTGAAAGAATTTTAGATAATATAATCTCTAATTCAATTTATTATCTTTATAAAAAAAGTTTAAAAATCAAAAACTACCAACCTATTTTATCAGTATCGACTCAAAATAAATCAAATTCAATTGAAATAAAAATTAGAGATAATGGTACAGGTATATCATCTGAAAATCTAAAAAATATTTTTCAAATATTTTGGACTACTAAATCTTCAGGAAAAAGTCTGGGTTTAGGTCTTCATTTTGCCAAAGAGTTAATTGAAAAACATAATGGAAAAATATTAGTTGATTCAATTGAAGGTAAATATACAGAATTTACAGTTCTTTTAACCACCTAAATATTTTGATTACTAACTAATTACCGACGCTGTCTGTTTCTGCTAATCTGGCATTAACTACAGTTCATATAGCAATTCTTTATTTAGTGAGATACACCTTTGTAGAAATTGGGAAAAGGAGAAAGCTTAAAGGGAAAGGGATTTAAATTCCACACACAGACTTAATTATGATGGTTCTCGAAAAGCGTGAAATACACCTCGGTTAAGATAGGTTCGGAGTTCGGAAAATTTTGTACCTCACCTATTTGAGAAAGGCTATATATC
>JASJDX010000275.1 GCA_030064975.1 Pleurocapsa sp. MO_192.B19 | reverse complement strand
TTTCGTCTGATGTCTCATCATTATTTGAGGCAATAGTCTGATTTATTTGGTTGGCGCAAGTACCCAGAGACACGAGTAACATTCCTAGTAGGAAGAAAAAACTATATTTTTGTTGCCAAGTTACTCTGCTGGACATGACACTAATGGGGTTTATTATACATAGATTTAGTCTAATATTTATTTACTATTGTCAATTCTCAAGATTAATTATTTTCATTTCTCTTAGCTAAATCTAAAGCCGCTATTTTTTGGGCTGCACTTTGTAACTGTAAAACATTGGTGGCTTGTTTTAATAAATAAATTGGTAAGCAAATTACAATCAGCAATTGCCAAGCATCTAAAATCCAAGTTCCTAAACTAAAATTTAAGCCAATAAGATAAAAATTGAAGTATAGCAGAATATAAAATAATTCATTGCCCAGAATTAAAATATCCATAAAAGATTTGTTGCCATAATAAAGCTTAAGTAGCCAATTTTTAGACCACTCAGAAGTATCTTTGTGACTTGCTTTGCCTAGCATTTCTGTAGCATAAATTAAATAATAATGGCTACTAATATCAAGAGCGATCGCGCCAATGAAAAACAATAAATAATTAGGATATAATTGCGCCAAAATTAAACATAAACCCGCCGTAGCGCAACGATCGGCTACCATATCTAAGGCTGCACCAAAATTACTGCTTTGGTTATAAGCACGGGCAGCACGACCATCAAATTCATCTAAAATAAAGGCGATCGCATAAAAGCTAATACACAGTTGCCAGTTGCCTAAGCTATGACTAACAAAGCTGGCTAGATAAAAGATAAACCTGATATAGCCAATAATATTCGGCACAAATAAAAATACTTTGTTGATAGCCATATTTTAAATAATGAATCAATTGGGCAATCCGAAACTATTTCATGTTAGTGAAGAACAAGATATAGACAAGTTTATCCCAAGATATTCGACTCACACCGATAAACCTGTAGTTTGGGCTATTTCTGAAAACAAACTAGCTAATTATTTAGTTCCTAGAAATTGTCCGAGAATAGCTTTTTCTGCTGGTAATAAAACATCAGAAGTATTAATAAACTTTCAACATTTTTGAAGGTGTTTAGATTTTTTTCTTGATACTTTTATAAAATACAAAAAAGTTTTCTTGGTAGTACAATCTGGCTTTATAGGTATAATAGCTTATTGATTATTAGGTGTAGCCAATTGAGTTTCTTGATTTTACAATTACCTGAAATTAGAAATTGCTTTGAATATACTCATGCCATTATCCTTATAAGAACAATATTAATTGAGAAATTTAAAATACTAAGATGAAACTGATATTTGTCTATAATGCCGATAGTGGTTGGATGAACACTCTAATAGATATCGGACATAAAGCCATTAGTCCTCAAACCTATGAATGTAATCTCTGTGGTCTGACTTTTGGTCTAGTGAGCGAACATAAGCAGTGGAAGAAATTTCGAGAAGCATCAAATACAGAGATGGAGTTTTTGCATCGAGACGAATTTGAGCAGAAATATAATCAAAAATTTAACTATCCAGTGATTCTCAAAGAAGATAATGAAATAAGCGTCATGATTGATAAAGCAGAATTGAATGAAATTCAAACCCTAGACCAGTTAATTTCTCAGGTAGAAGGTTTACTAACTTAATATATTGCCAAATTTATTCCTCATAAAAGTAAAAAGGCGATTAGGCGACCCCTAGCCTAAGGATCGCCCAAAAGCTAATACATAATTGCCAGTTGCTTAAACTATGACTAATAAAGCTGACTAGATCTAAGATAAACGATAAACTTGATATAGCCAATAATATGGGAAATAAATGAAAATATTTGGTTAATCATATCTTGACTCTTTTCGATCTTACAATGAGTAAATTATGATGGTTATTTAAAATCCAAAAAAGATTGAATATGTCTAATGATTCGCTCATAATCTCGTCGTTTTATACTCATTATAATGTGACCTTTTCTAAAGGAATGTCTTGAGATTCTCTAGTTGCACGCTTAACTACTTCCACTTTCCCTTCAAAAAGCGATTGGCTTTGCCACCTCGCTCCGCGAGATCGCCCTGTAACCACTCGATAGGGAATGCCAATTAATTCACTATCTTTAAATTTAGCTCCTGCTCGTTCTTTGCGAGCGCCTTGTAGAGGGTGGGCGAGAAGAAAAGACAAAATTATTTTGCTGAATTTCACACAGTAATCTTATCACCCATAAACTATCATCAATTTGACATACTCACCCGACCTAAAGGACGGGGATTCTAGGATACTGGCGCAACTTGCGAGTCTAAGACTCGTCTTACGATTACTCTCCTACTGGAAAATGCCCTCACCAGTTGAGAAAACTCAAACAACCAGAATTGGTTTTCTTTCCTGAGGTCTTCTAGAAACTCGAAACCTGGATTTTACCCCTAGCGAATCAATTTACCCAATCAAACTAGAAAGACTACGTTTTCAAGTGCTGCTCGAAGTTTTACCTGAAAAACTCGTTTTCAGAACCCCATACTTCAACTCTATTAGAAAACTTATGACAATTATACAACAGCTACAACCTTTGCTATATAAAGATTCTGTGTCGAAAATGTATCAAACAATCGGCTTAAAAGCCGAGGCTTTAAACCCATCTATTAAATGGCAATCATTCATCACTCGTTTCAATTAATTTCTTATTTCAAAAATAGGCTTAAGAGAACAACTTACTAATTGCAACTAAGATGGATATAGAACAACAAATTCGCCTGAATTTTCTCGATGAGGCTGAAGAATATTTCGATCTAATTGAATCTAACCTCCTGGGATTAGCAAACGCAACAATTGATTCTCAGAAAATAGATTTAATACTTAGGGCTGCACACTCTGTTAAAGGTGGGGCGGCAATGATGGGCTTTGATATTTTGAGTCGAGTAGCTCATCGTTTAGAAGATTTTTTGAAAATTCTACGGGTTCGCTACTCTGGTAGTACAGTTAACGTTGAAGTGGAAACTTTACTTTTAGAGAGTTTAGACTGTCTGCGCCAAGTAGGCGATCGCAATCGTCAAGGAACAGCAATTGAAGATTCCTGGTATAGCGATCGCCCTGAGCCAATTTTTGAGCAGTTACGCCAACACTTAGGTGATTTGGAAGATACAGACGAAAATGCCTTAATGTCTCAGGATGATGAGATTAACCCAGCCTTATTGATGTTTGAAGAAGGGGTTGATGCTATTCTGGATCGATTCGAGGCAGAGTTAAGTCAATTAGATATTTCACAACTGGGACAAGAATTAGCAATAACCGCTAAAGAACTAAGTGCTTTTGGACAGATGGCAAGCCTAGAACCTTTTATCGAGCTTTGTCAGTCTATTGAGCAACAAGCGGCAGAATTATCTCAGGAGCAAATTACATCCCTAGCCCAAAACTCCTTAACCACTTGGAGAAGATCCCATGCACTTGTTCTACGAGGGCGAGTAGAAAAATTACCATCTCGCTTAGAGGATATAAGTATATCAGATCGGGAAATTAATTCTACTGCGACTATTGAACACCTAGATTCAAAAGCAAACAATGATATCTCTTCAACCTTAGAAACATTAGATTTATCAACAGCAGATTTCGAGTCGTTTTACGACGATTTATCAGAAGTAGATAATTTGACAGAATTACAGTCGGCATTTGATACCGAAATACCTGAAGTTCCTGTTGAATCAGACAACAGCGATCGCAACATTGTTCCAGATTCAGTAGATTTTGCCGTTGAAGATTTATTAGAAGTTGAAGCAGATTTTGATGTTTTTCTCGACGGTTTTCCAGAAGTAGAAAGTTTCTCGGAATTACAGTCGGCGTTTGATACCGAAATACCTGAAGTTCCTGTTGAATCAGACAGCAGCGATCGCCAAACTGCCCCCGCCAATAATAACTCCTTAGCAAACTCTCAACCTATATCTCAGCAGAAGCCTGAATCTGTGGACAAAATGGTTAGAGTTCCAGCATCACAACTAAAACAATTTAATAACTTATTTGAACAGTTAATTTTAGAACGTAATAATATTAATCTTCGTTTAAAACAACTTCAATCAATAGCTCCATTAATGCGCCGACGAATGGAGCAGATAGAAAATTCTAATACTAACTTGAAACAATGGTACGATCGCGCTTCGATTGAAGGATTGTTAACTACTACAGAACAACCTGTAGCCAATTCAGTCATGTCAACCAAAAGTACTACGGTTGGTTTTGATTCTCTGGAAATGGATCGATATACTGATGTTCATCTTATTTGCCAAGAACAAATTGAAACCATTGTGCAACTTCAAGAGGTGACTACAGATATTGAGTTGGGATTGCAAGATATGAACCAAGCGGTTCGCGATTTCAATCACATTACCAAGTCTTTGCAAAGTAACGTGACTCGAACCCAAATGTTGCCTTTTGCTGAAGTAGTCAAACGTTTTCCTCGGGTAATTCGCGACCTTAGCGTCCAGTTTGGTAAGACAGTTAACCTCAAGATCTTAGGAGAAAATACCTTAATCGATCGCTCAGTTTTAGAAGCTCTCAACGATCCTCTAATGCACCTATTGCGTAATGCTTTTGACCACGGCATAGAAGATGCAGCAACTAGAACTGCTGCGGATAAACCCTCGGAAGGAACAATTACACTGCAAGCAACTAACCAAGGTACTCAGACGGTTATTACTCTCTCCGATGATGGAGGCGGTATACCTCTTGATAAAATTCGCGATCGCATTCAAGCTATGGGGTTGCCCCAAGAACACGTTCAGCAAATGCCTGAGGCTGAAATACTTGATTTTATCTTTGAGCCTGGATTTAGCACTGCCCGTGAGGTTACAGAACTCTCTGGTCGAGGAGTTGGGATGGATGTAGTGCGTACTAATCTTCAAGATATTAGAGGGAGTGTGAGCGTCACAACCAAACCTGGTTCAGGTACTACTTTCACTCTTAGAATTCCTTTTTCTTTATCTATCTTACGGGTAGCGATCGCCGAAAAATCAGGAATTGTCTTTGCCATTCCCGCCAACAGTATCAAAAAGCTTTTACCGTTTCAACCAGAAGAAGTAACAACCTCAGAAAATATCAAACAGATAACTTGGCAGGGAGAACAAATTCCTCTCGTTCAAATTGAAAAAACTTTGGTTTTTCGACGACCCAACAATACCTTTGATGTAACTGGTAATCCAATAATAGATCGCCCGATGGCAATTATTATCGAAGACAAAACCAGATTTGTTGGACTTGAGATTAGTAAATTTTGGGATGAGCAAGAAGCTACTATTAGACCAATTGAAAGTCCAGTACCTTTACCCCCTGGAGTCGTTAGTTCTCTAGTTTTTGGTGACGGTCGGGTTATCCCCCTATTTGATCCTTCCCTGCTAGTAGAAGAATGCTTAAAACATAGCTCTACTGAAGAGGAAACAGAAGCCACTCTTCTCGAACAAGACAGTCAGCCATCAGCTTTACAGATTGGCACTCAGACTCTTTTGGTAGTTGATGATTCGATTAATGTCCGCCGTTATTTAAGTGTAACCCTAGAAAAAGCGGGATATAAAGTCGAGCAAGCTAAAGATGGACAAGAGGCTGTGGATAAGCTGGTCGCTGGACTCTCCGTTGAAGGAGTTGTTTGTGACATTGAGATGCCTCGTCTTGACGGATACGGTGTTCTCGAAGAATTAAGAGATAGGGCAGAGTTCAAGGAACTTCCCATTGTAATGTTGACCTCCCGCAATAATGAAAAACATCGCAAATTAGCGATGAATCTTGGCGCATCAGCCTACTTTTCTAAGCCATATAATGAGCAAGAATTACTCCAAAAATTAGGAGAGCTTTTGCAGAGTTATTCTCATTCTCACTATTGATTATCTTTTAACAATTAACAATTAACAAGGCTTCAATATAGTAACAGCATAACGTTCAGGAGATAAGTAACGGCAGGCGATCGCCTGTAATTGCTCTGGTTGTAGTTGGCTGATGATCTGGGGATATAGTGCTGAATCTGAGGCAGTGGCAACAATATTATAAAACCCATATATTCCCGCTAGCTGGTTGGGAGTTTCGGAGGAGAAGATATAGTCATTAATTAACTGTCGTTTAGCGCGAGCGATTTCTGTTGCTGGAATAAGATGGGTTTGCAGTCGTGTTAAGCGATCGCCAATTATATTTTCTACCATCTCCAGATGTTCTGTTGCCAACCAAGCATTAACAGTAAACATACTAGAATCTTTTTGCAGAGATAAATTACAGTCAATATCCAACACTAATTGTCTTTCTTCTCTTAGTTCTCGAACTAAGCCTGAACTGCGCCCTCCTGACAAAATTAGGGCAATTAGATCCAAGGCGATCGCTTCCTCTAAATTCTGTGAACCAGGGCAAATCCAAGCCATTAAAAGACGTGCCTGTTCAATTCTGGGTAGGTGTAATTCTTGACGACGAATTGCGATCGCGGGTGGTTCTGCATCCACTACTACAGGAGGACATTCTGAACGAACACTAAACTCGCTAAAATTCTCATTAACTAAATCTAAAGCTTTTTCTTGTTCAATGCCACCGACAATTACCACCGTCATATTTTCTGGCTGATAATGGGTGCGATGAAAACAGCGCATTTGATTAGGGGTATGTTCGAGTAATAATTCCTTTTCCCCTAATATCGAACGTCGGTAAGGATGATGCTGGTAGACATTTTGACATAATGCCTGGAATCCCACAAAATCAGGATCGTCATGACTAGAATAAAGTTCTTCTAGAACTACATCTCGTTCGCGAATAAATTCTTCATCGGGAATAGTAGCCCGTAATAAAATATCCGCTAAACAAGGTAATGTTTTCTCTATGTGAGGTGCTGCGGTAGTCAAATAAAAATGAGCATAGTCGTAGCTAGTTGCGGCATTAGCTATACCACCAGTATTTTCGATTAGCCAGTCAAATTCCCCTACCATCACATTAGGAGAACCCTTAAAAATCATGTGTTCCAAAAAATGTGCCATCCCCGACCATTCGACTGGTTCAGCGATCGCTCCTGCCTCAACCCAGATATCTGTAACCACCACAGATGTCGCTGGTAAATGTTGATGGATTATAGTCAATCCATTACTTAACTGAAACTTGTTAGCATTAAACTTAGTTTGGTAAAGAGATTCCGATAGTTTTGGCATCAAATAGCTACATTGGCATAGATATAGCTAATGATAACTCTTATTATATTGTCTTTCCTGTTACATTTTTGACAGAAATTTTTCCCAAACTGTAGTGAGAACTGATGACTATACTCGTTATGGGGACAAAAAATAGTCCACCGCCACGCCGTTTTACCTTAGTTTATGACCTGGAAAACCAGGGTGGGAATTGGCTTTTCTCGCTTCCATTTCCGAGTACCAGCTCGGTATACTTCCACGGAAATATCAGCTATTCCCTTATAAATCAAGCATAGATCAATAAACTATGCAGGTAGTCACCAACGCGGTAGTGGTACTTTATCTATGATAATCAGTTTTTTATATTTAGCAAGGGGTTGATAGAGGGATGAGAGATGAGGGATGAGAGATGAGGGATGAGGGATGAAGGTTAAAAAGCTCGATCGTAACGATAGTATGAAAACGATAGTATGAAAAAGAATAAATCAATATTATCTGTTTCAAAAATATAGTGGAGCTAAAACACGCAATCATTGCCTATAAAGCAGGAGACAAAACCAGCAAACAATGGGCAGAACAATGTGCTAGAGAATTAGAAGCCCGTCAGTGTAAGGTTTTATTAGGACCAAGCGGCATTAAAGATAATCCCTATCCTGTATTTTTGGCTTCTTCGACAGTCAAAATTGATTTAGCAGTCGTTTTAGGTGGAGATGGTACTATCTTGGCAGCAGCTAGGCAGCTAGCTCCTGAGGGGATACCTATTTTGGCGGTAAATGTTGGAGGACATTTAGGATTTTTAACAGAACCTTTTGAATTGTTTCGAGATACTGAAGTTATCTGGGATCGCTTACAATCAGATCATTATGCCGTTCAAAAGCGGATGATGCTACAAGCACAATTATTTGAAGGTGAGCGTACTCAATTAAAGCCTGTTAGCGAGAGATTTTACTGTCTGAATGAAATGTGTATCAAGCCTGCTAGCATTGACCGTATGCCCACTTCTATTTTAGAAATGGAAGCAGATGGTCAAGTAGTAGATCAATACAGTGGAGATGGCTTATTAGTATCAACTCCTACAGGGTCAACTGGCTATACCGTTTCTGCTAGTGGTCCAATTTTACATCCAGGAATGTGGGCGATCGCTGTAACGCCGATCTGTCCTCTTAGTCTTTCTGGTCGTCCTCTAGTTTTGCCCCCTGGTAGTGTCGTTAGCGTATGTCCTATCACAGACTATGAAGTTAATACTAAACTTTGGACAGATGGTGCATTAGGTACAACGATTTGGCCTGGTCAGAGAGTATTAATTAAAATGGCTAATTGTCAGGCACATTTTATTATTTTGCGAGAAAGTTATTCTTTTTACGAAACCTTGAGAGAAAAATTACAGTGGGCAGGAACAAGGGTTCATTACAAAAACACTGAAGAGAATTCTAATTAAGTATTAAGTATTAAGTATTAAGTATTAACTAAAAAAAGTTGAGATACTTTATCTGGAGGGACGCTTAATACTAACATAATGAGATTGGGGTTTAAAAATACTAACTAAACATAAGATTAATTTATCAATGTGGTCAAAAAAACTTTTAAAGATTGCCTTAACAGTATTTACTGCTGTTCTAATTTTATTTTTAAATACTAATTCAGGACTGGCTCAACTAGATTACAATCCTTTTACCTACAATCTTAATTTTGAAGAATTACAAATTTATAGCGATCCTAGTATACCCAAAGCTCCTATAGTCATAGATGGTAGAGAGCTATTTTCTGTCGGTAAAATTGACAGCAATACCGCAGGAGAAAGAGCTGAAGTTATTCGTTCAGAATTATTAAAAGCGATCAAAGCTGATAATTTTTCTGGGGTAACAATCCAAGAACAAGGAAGACTCCCTGTACTGTATTTAGTATATAAAAAGCAACCAGAGCCAGATCTTGAGGAAACATCAGAATTAAATCTTAGAGAAGATCGACGTTATCTATTTACAGTTACTAAAGAAGATACTATTGGCAGAAAGTCTAACCGTGAAACAGCACTCGATTTAAAAGAAGAAATAGAACAGGCGATCGCGCAAGCGAAAAAAGAAAGAAGTGCTGCTTATATCCAGCGTCAAGCATTTATTACCATTGGATTATTGGTACTGGGTTTGTTCGGAACACGGCTACTAGATCAACTACAAACTTACCCTCTCAGGCGGGCTATTCAAAGAGTTATTCCAGGATTACCCAGTAATACTAGTTCCCAGCCTTCTAGCTTAACTACTTTATTTCATCTTAAATTAGGATTTGCTAAGTTTATCCTCTGGGTAGTTATAATTTTTATTATTTCCCGTCTATTTCCCCTCACTAGATATTGGTCATACATACTGTTCAGTATAGTAGTTGGCACATTTAATAAATCATTTAGTTTGGGAGGTAATGAGTTTTCTATTCTTAGGCTCTTAATTCTCATTGGTTTATTTATTGGCGCAATTATTCTTAGTGGTTACATAACTGATTTGCTGCGTAACAATATTCTGCAAGCCACCAGAATAACTAGAGGCTCACAAGAGATCATTTCTATTATTACTAAGTACGGTTTAATCTCTTTGTCTACAGTAGTTCTGCTCCAAGCTAATGGTTTAAATTTGAGTTCTTTAGCATTAATTGGTGGTGCCTTGAGTGTAGGTATTGGTTTGGGTCTCCAAGATATTGCGCGCAACTTTGCCAGTGGGATTGTGTTGCTGTTTGAACGTTCAATTCAAGTGGGAGATTTTATTCAGGTAGGAGAACACTTAGGAGTAGTAGAAGAAGTCAGAACCCGCAGTGTTGTCTTAAAAACTTTAGATCGGATTTCAATTATTGTGCCGAATTCTCGCTTTTTAAGTGAGGAAGTAATTAACTGGAATCACCGCAAAAGCGTCTCCCGTTTACACCTACCTGTTGGAGTTGATTATGGTTCTGATGTAAATAAAGTTAAATCAGCTTTGTTACAAGCAGCAGCAGAACATTTGGAAGTATTACGTCATCCTCAACCTCAAGTATTTTTTACTGAATTTGGTGATAGCTCTCTTAACTTTGAGTTACTAGTTTGGACATCCGATCCTAGCCGCCAAGCACTCCTCAAAAGCGATCTTTATTTTCGGATTGAAGAAATTTTTAAAGAACAACAAATTCAAATACCTTTCCCTCAAAGAGATATTAATCTCAAGGCAAAAGATTTACCTTTCAAGCTATCTCCACAGTTAGAAGGTCATTTACTTTATCTGTTAAAGGGCTTAATTTCTCAACAATATACGAATCATAAAAAATAAGTAACTGTTAAGCATAAGCAAGCAAAAATATGGTCAATCCAAACTAAAGTTTATTTCCCGCTTATTAAAGGGTAAATTATTATTAATCGCCGCAATCTCTTCCTCTTCCATTTGGTTAACTTCACCAATATAATGACGTAAAATTTGACTCATACGACGATGATAAAAACGATGTAAACTATAATTGACGGTAGCAGGAAAACCACGTCTTTTTTTGTGTCTTCCTCCCGCCCCAGGATCGTACATCTTAATACCATTAGCTATGGCCCATTCAATCGGTTTATAATAGCAAGCCTCAAAATGGAGACAGTCATATTCTTCATCACAACCCCAATAACGTCCATATAAATTGTCACCTTTATGGATACAAAAAGACATTCCCACAGGATTTTTATTGTCTTGTTCTGTATAGGCGACAACTAATAAAACGCGATCGCTGTAGTTAGGATTAAGCTGTTTAAAAAACTGGCGGGTTAAATACTTACTACCCCAATAAAATTTATCGCAAGTGTTACTATAAAACCGATAAATCTCAGTATATAAATGGTGGGGAATTTCTGAACCAACATAAGTTTTGGTATATAAACCAGCTTTAGCTACGGCTTTTCTTTCTCGTTTAATATTTTTGCGCTGGTTGGTATTGAACATCTTCAGATAATCATCGAAGCTCTTAAAGTCTCGATTAGCCCAAATATAACCATGATGTAGCCAGCTATGAAAACCATTTTTTTCCATAACTTCTCGCCAGTCAGGATCGACAAACAAAAAATTACAGCCTGAAAGACGATTGCGATCGCAAAAGTTGTCAATCGCTGCTACCATAATTTCGGTAATTATTTCTTCATCTTCTCCAGGGGCAATCAAAAAGCGATAACCTACCGCGGGAGTAAAAGGAGTCATGCCCAACAATTTAGGATAGTATTCAATGCCTAAACGATGGGATAAATCTGCCCATTGATGATCGAAAACAAATTCGCCATAACTATGTCCCTTAATATACAGTGGTGCTGCGCCAATAAGCTGACTATTACGCCATACTGCTAGGTGACAGGGTTGCCAACCAGTGCGGGGAGTAGCACTACCAGAAGTTTCAATGTTGTTGAGCCACTCCCATTCGAGGAAGGGTGTATTTAACGGTTTAGCCAATTCATCCCAGTCCTGTTGGGGAATTTCGGCAATTTGAGAAATCCAAGATAAAGAATATTGAGGCTTAATCTGCTCAACCATAATGGCGTTTTAAAGGCTGAAAATGACAAACTTATCTATTTAGCCTAATAAATATCGCCCAAGATTGCAGAAAAAAACAGAGTTTAGCCTCTAAAAGGGGTGAATAATTGAGACTGGGGCTAGTTAGTTGTCAGTAGTTGCTTTCTCTGCTAAATACTTCCAACTTAATACCTAATACTTACTAAATATTTCTTGCCCAAAACTCAACATCTACTTTTGCCTTTCCTGAATAATTTGAATCAACAAATTAGTAAAGACAGTATCGTCAATTCTTTTAGCAGCTTCTATTAAGATATCAGACTCTGGTTGAGGATCTTCAGCTGTTTTATCAGGAACAGCAACCAAGAGGGAAAGATGGCTAATTAAGCGATCTAACTCATCTCTGATGCGAGACCTCTTCGCGTACAATAACTTCATTGTACGCCGTATAGAACGTTCTCTTTCAAGCTCTACTAATAAGATATCTCTCTTGGACGGCTCATTCATAGTTAACTTCTCAAGGTATTTTTGCCAGCAACAGAATCTTTTGTTAACTAAAAAATAGCTACTGCCAATAAAAGACTCATAACTGCATTAAAGCTGATTAAAATGACAATGAAAACCTTTGTATAAGTTAAGATACATTACCTTTACAGTTCTATATTATGTGTTAAATATCGCAACTCTTAATCCACCTTGATCTTTAACCACGCCCCAAAAGTTTATTCTTCAACCCAACCTACAATTTAACTTGGCGATCTTCAGCGGGAGTCGTCAATAACCCACCAGATAACAGTAAGCTTTATAAGTGGCGTTTGTAGCAAAAAAATCAATGGCAACAATTAACGATAACTATCTCAAACTTAAAGCAGGATATCTGTTTCCCGAAATTGCAAGAAGAGTCAGTGCTTATGCAACAGATAATCCCAATGCAGCGATCATCAAGTTGGGAATTGGGGATGTTACCGAACCCTTACCCGCAGCCTGTCGTGACGCAATTATTGCAGCTACTCAAGAAATGGGCGATCGCGATACCTTTAAAGGCTATGGTCCAGAACAAGGATATCTGTGGTTAAGAGACAAAATCGCGCAACAAGACTTCCAAGCTCGCGGTTGTAATATAGATGCTTCGGAAATCTTCATCTCAGATGGTTCTAAGTGTGATTGCGGTAATATTCTTGATATTTTTGGTAAAGATAATAAAATTGCTGTCACCGATCCTGTCTACCCTGTGTATGTTGACACCAACGTCATGGCAGGACATACAGGAGAAGCAGATCAAAGCGGTAAATACGAAGGTTTAGTTTATCTTCCCATCAGTGCGGATAATAACTTTACGGCGGAAATTCCCAGCGAGAAAGTAGACTTAATTTATCTCTGCTTCCCCAACAATCCCACTGGTGCAACCGCTACCAAAGAACACCTCAAAGCTTGGGTAGATTATGCTAAACAGCACGGTTCATTAATTCTCTTTGATGCAGCCTATGAAGCCTTTATTACCGATCCTGATTTGCCCCACTCGATCTATGAAATAGAAGGGGCAAAAGACTGTGCGATCGAGTTTCGTTCTTTCTCAAAAAATGCTGGCTTTACGGGTACTCGTTGCGCCTTGACTGTTGTTCCCCAAAACCTCACAGGCAAAGCTGCCGATGGTTCGGATGTTAAATTATGGCAACTATGGAATCGTCGTCAATCAACCAAATTTAACGGTGTATCTTACATTGTGCAACGAGGTGCAGAAGCAGTTTATTCTGAAGCTGGACAAGCGCAAATCAAAGAATTAATTAGCTTTTATTTAGAAAACGCTAAAATTATCCGCGAACAGCTAACCACAGCAGGAATTCAGGTATATGGTGGTACAAACGCTCCTTATGTTTGGGTAAAAACTCCTAACGGTTTGTCTAGCTGGGATTTCTTTGATAAATTACTGCTTAACTGCAACGTAGTTGGTACACCTGGATCTGGTTTTGGTGCAGCAGGAGAAGGCTATTTCCGCATCTCTGCATTTAACAGTCGAGAAAATGTTAACGAGGCAATGAAACGCATTACTACTAAATTCAAAGCCTAGCCAGACACATTGATCGCAGTACGTTATCTGGTTAGAACAGAAAAGTTAATCGCTCGTAAGTAATGAGTAATGAGTAATGAGTAATGAGTAATAAGTAATAAGTAATAAGTAGTAATAAGTGTCTTAATAGAAGTGCTTATTGCTATATTTAATTACTCAATAGATAGAGTAGTTTAATTAATTAATCTTGATTTAATTGAACTGCTTCTATCGCTGCTTCGGCGGCTCTTTTTTCAGCTTCTTGTTTACGACGATCTGTACCAACGCCATATACCTTACCGTTAATTAATACTTGAGCTGTAAATTGTTTAGCGTGATCTGGCCCTGATTCGGCAATAATTTGATAAGTTGGTCTTGTTTGATGTTCAGCTAATGCCCATTGCTGGAAGCGGTTTTTGCTGTCAATAAATGTTTCTTGGGGTTCAACTTGATTTTGTGGGGAATCTAAATTAGAGAGCAAAGAATCATTGACTAATTTTGCTGCCAGAGGTTGAAAAATTTTTAAAATGTAATCCTTAACAGGTTCAATTCCTGCATCTAGAAAATACGCACCCAAGATAGCTTCAAAAGTATCGTTAAGTAAAGAAGGGTTATCTCTACCACCATCGTTGGCTGCACCTTTACCTAAACGCATTAATTTTCCTAAACCAAATTCTGCACCTAGTTTGCCTAATTGTTTTTCGTCTACTAATCGCGATCGCAAGTGAGTTAATTGAGCTTCATTGATCGAAGGATACATTTTATATAGCATTTCTGCTACGACAAAACCCAGAACAGCATCACCCAAAAACTCTAAGCGTTCATTGTCTTCACCGACTTCGGGATGTTCGTTGACGTAGGAACGATGGGTTAGGGCTAAATTGAACAGAGTAAGATTTTTAAATAATGGTAATTCCCGATTCATTTTTTACCTAATTTTAAATTGATTTTGAGGCTGGAAAACAAGGTAAAACTTGTTAAGTTTTTTAACAAAACGCATAAATAAAATCTGCGTAGGAGAAGTAATCAATAGTGAATATCTTTCAAAGTCTTTTATTTTGATTAGGCCTCTCTAAATGACGACCATCAATAAGTTTGAGCAAGAACGACATCAGCTAATTCAA
>JASJDX010000274.1 GCA_030064975.1 Pleurocapsa sp. MO_192.B19 | reverse complement strand
TAACTGTAATGGAAACTAATCCCAATCCTCTCTTAAATCTTGAATATGAACCAATCATGGAGAATTTGGGTGATGATTATTATGATATTGTAGCTGCCGCCGAGTTTCCCGCCCATTTTTTGCGTTTTCGCAACGATTTATTATTACCATCTTTGGGTTTAGATCCAACTTCAGTTAGTGATGCAGATTTTATTGAAACTTTTGGCAAGTTTCGGGGAGTACGGTCTTTTTTAGCTTTACGTTATCACGGCTATCAATTTGGTGCGTATAATCCCTTTTTAGGAGATGGCAGAGGATTTCTGTATGGACAGGTAAGAGGTATAGACGGTAATCTTTATGATTTGGGAACAAAAGGTTCGGGAAGAACGCCCTATTCTCGAAATGCCGATGGTAGATTGACCCTCAAGGGTGGAGTCAGGGAAGTTTTAGCTGCTGAAGCCTTGCATCAATTAGGGGTTAAAACTTCTCGTTGTTTGAGCTTAATAGAAACAGGAGAGTCTTTATGGCGAGGTGACGAACCTTCCCCAACTCGTTCTTCGGTAATGGTCAGGTTTAGTAGTTCTCATATTCGCTTTGGTACGTTTGAAAGATTACACTACATCCAACGTCCTGATTTTATTACTAAGTTGTTAGATAGCGTTATTGCTGTTTACTATCCCGATATTCGGGATACAGAAGACAAATATAGCCAATTTTATGCAGTATTAGTGATGAAAGTTGCTCAATTAGCAGCGCAATGGATGGCAGCTGGTTTTTGTCATGGGGTATTAAATACCGATAATATGTCAATTACGGGAGAAAGTTTTGACTATGGTCCTTATGCTTTTATTCCTACTTATGATCCTCGGTTTACAGCAGCTAGTTTTGATTATGGTGGACGTTATAGCTATGGCAATCAACCATATATTTGTAAGTTTAATTTGGAAATGCTGCAATTGCCTTTGGCAATGGTTACTGACAAATCAAATTTGGAGAGTGGATTGGCACAATTTGATGGTTTTTATCAGGAATATTATCAAAAATTGATGCTGAAAAAATTAGGATTTGAGAAACCTTCAGCATTCTTGACTAATGAATTGCTTCCAGAAACAATTCAGTTATTAAAAGATACCGATATTAGTTATCATGGCTTCTTTGCTGAATTAGCTCAAGGCTTTAATTACGGCTGGCAAGAAGATAGTAAGTTAATTTTAGAAAATGCTACTTTTAGTCAGAAAATAAGCGACGAATGGCGTATTTTATATCATAAGTGTTTAAATAACTTACCACCAAAAGAAATAGAAGAAATAGGCGATCGCCTTATATTATACAACCCACAAACTCCTCTACTAAGACCAGTTATTGAATCTGTATGGCAATCTATTACTGAGGACAATAACTGGCAACCTTTTTATAATTTAATTGATAAATTACAAACCAAAATATAATTTTTGGCTCACTTATTACTTATTTATTACTCAAATAACTTGACTAGAGCCATCTTTACTAACTGGAAGAAATTGAGTAAATACTTTATAAAAGTTTTTACTTCCTCTAGCAAAACAGAAAATAGAAATTAATAAGAATTGAAAATTAACTATCAAAGATAGATCGCGCTCATTAGCAGCTATGATACCTATCAGCAATATGTAAATTAGAAGGCAGAAGAAATATCTCGGAAATTCCATCGGCCAACTCTCATTTTTTCCACCTAAATAGCGATATAAAATGTATTGAATTGAACGAGTTAAAATATTACTAACTAATAGCATTAATCCTACAGTATTAGTAGTAAATATCACTAAAAAACCACAGTAACGGAAAGCTTGTAATAATAAGTAAAACCAAACTCGACTCTGCTTATTAATATGATTATAAAGATTAAAAATACCTCTTAAAGCAAACAAAAAAAGAATCCAAAAAATCAATTCTTTTATAACCCAAAGTAAATTATCATTATACTCATTAAAAAGCTGAAAATTAAAAAAAGTATTGTCAATATTATGGTTTTTGCTGAGAAGAATAATGCCTAAAATAGATAAACCAAAAGACCATAACCAAGGTTGCCAAAAGCTGAATGAATATTCATGAGATTTATAATTATCGGAAAGAACAGCCTTATCCTCAAATTTCTCTCCAATTACATCATTTTCAATATAGCCAAGCTCGTAAATACACCAAAACGCAATTTGTAATAAAAATAAGCCGATACTATTTAACACGGGATGGGAACTAAAACAGGCAAAAGACAGAAATAAAATTATAAAATCTTCTCCAATGATATTGTTCAAGAAATATTTTTTACCTGGTCTTTTGATTTTTTCCGAATAAAAAAGTGGTAGATAAATTTTCACTTTCAATTTAAAAATATTTAGCTTTAACGAATGGCACTTCCTAAACTTCAATTGATGCTCTCTAAACCAATATTGCTCAAAAGCATCAATTTATTTTACTCTATAAAACTTAACTATAAAACAAGCTTAAACTGAGCTGAATAATTGATGATATTGCAAGCTTTTTTATAGATTTATACATGGTTACAATTAACTTTTACTCTACTAACTATTAAACTACTTTACTATACTCATGACCAATAGTCACAGCCAACTCCGTTGTCTAACAGCAGAATAATCTATGACTAATTCTTAGCTAATGAAAGCAAAGATAAAACTACAAATTATTTTAATATAATCAATTTTCTTTGAATGGTTTAAAGATTTTTGGGCTATAAAAATGCTAGCAATTAATAAACTACTGGTTTTATGAGAATCAAGATAACATGAGGCTCATTCCCATCTAAATTGATTGAATTTTGGGTATATTTTGAAGCCATGTTACTTCATTTAATAAGTAATTTTTGTATTTTGTATCTCCTATGATTTGTTACTTTAACATACTACTTATACTATCTTAATAATATTTATAATCTATTATTTTGTATTTTATGTTTCTATTTGGTAAATATTTGGTAAATACTTGGTAAACATTAAGCTCGCTAACTTAGTTCTTCTTGCAGCATATTCTTATACACTTGAGGCAAATAACTACTCATAGAATTAGTTTCAATTCCATACCCCAAGCTTGTCCAAGTACCAGAAAGTAGCTTTAGTACTTGAGTTATCTCTCCTTGTCGTAGTAGTTGAGGAATATTTGTTTCCCAGGCACTAGAGTCGCTCAACCAGTCATGAACTACTACATCTTGATATTCTGCTTCAAAACTATAGGTTTTCCATCGCCAAATACCTGAAGGCTTTGGGTGGTATCTTTTAGCTTGTTTGCTCCAAGTAAAATCTAACATTTGATAGCGTCCTGCAGCAGTAGTACAATAGCCTACGTTAGGACCTGCCACAATCGGCACGCAAACTTCTGGATGGCGACTTAGATCATCAACATATTTGCCACCATAAATTACGTTATAAGGACGGGTAACGTTAGCTTCGCTAGCGGTGATAGTTCGCATCAAAGCTCTAATATAGGGATCTCCGCCTTTCATAACTAACGGCTGAGTACGATAAAGACTAGAAACAGCATCAATATCTGGTGACAAAGATGACTGTCTTTCGTGCCAATCTGTCAAAAGTTTGGAGAATAATTGCCGAAAGCTTTCTAGGTACGACTGTGTTTGAGGTTTACTAATATATCCTCCTAGTCTCGACAAGATCAATATCAGAAATCCCAGATAGATAAACTTGCTAGCCTTGTTAATTAATTGCATTGTAGGCAGTCTTATAAAAAAGCTTAGTTATGATTAAAAAATTTCAATTTTTGGTAACTTTGTACTCAGGAAATCTTAGCCAACGTTACTAAATAACTGTTCCCAGGTTTTTGTTTCTGCTTCTGGACTAGCAACTATCTCGACAATTTTTGATTTTGCTTCTGGCTGAAACAGTGCTTCTACACAAACTTGAGCCACTTTGGGTCGAGGAATACTACCTTCAAATAGAGTATCAGCAGTGGACATAATAATGTTATCAGAATTGTCTTCATTTTTGAGTCCCCCTGGTCTAACAATCGTATAGGTCAAACCGCTAGATTGAATGTAAGATTCAGCTTGTTTTTTCCAATATAAAATTAACCAAAACAAATTCAGAGGATGAAAGAACTTCGAGACGCATAGAGAAGAAACTAAAACAAAATGCTCTATTCCCTTAGCTTTGGCTGCATCTACTAAATTCTTTGTCCCTTGATAATCAATTTGATATGGACCTGTAGGATCTAAACTAGGGCTAGCACCCGTGGCACAAATCAAAACGTTACAATCGGCAAGAGAAGGCTCAAAGGTTGCTGGCTTTAATACATCTCCTACAATTAATTCCGCTGCGGGAGGGAGTACTTCTTTTGCTTGCTCAATATCCCTAACCAATGCTTTTACAGGAACGTTTCTTTTAATCAACTGTCTAACAATATGTCTGCCTGTCTGTCCTGTAGCTCCTGCAACTAATATTTGCATAAAAATCTCAATCACACCTACTTAAATAAAAAAGTGTTTTGCTGATAATTAACACCTTTATTGTAATTATTTTATTGTAATGATCTTAACAGTAAGGTGAAGTTCTAAAGCGGTAATTTAAAAATCGATATGCAGTCTAAATTTATCAATCAGCCACAAAATACATTGTTAGAAATTTCTACCTCTGATTCTATGCAGCTTACATATACTAATTCTGTCGAACAACAAAAAACATTTGCTTTTGAAGTTAGCTTTACTGGACGAATGGATATGTATAGCGATGCAGATACGGTAGCTGAATATTTAGATGCCCACGAGGGTTGGTTTTGTCGTTGCGCTCTACCTATGAAAGTCGAACCTTTGGGAAACAATGGTTATGTTTTAACCGTGGGTAAATACGGCTCGTTTGGTTACGAGGTAGAGCCAAAAATCGGGGTGGTTTTAGAACCCTCTGTAGGAAGAGTTTATCAGATGCACACTATTCCCATTCCTGACTATGATGCTCCAGGATATGAGGTCAATTATCAGTCATCTATGGAGTTAAGCGAAATGGTTGTAGATCATCAGGAGATAGCAACAAAGAGTTTATTTTCTAAAAAACAAGCCATCCCCTCGCGTATTACTCAGGTTAATTGGACATTAGATTTGTCGGTTAAGGTAGAATTTCCTAAATTTATTACTAAGTTATCACCCTCTTTAATTCAATCTACAGGCGATCGCTTGTTAGGGCAAATTGTTCGACAAATATCACCCCGCCTAAGTTGTAAAGTACAGCAAGATTTCCATCGCAGTCACAATCTACCAATTCCACCTAAAAGTAGTAGACAACTAGATAAAGTCAATAAATCTGCTCAATATGCTGCTTAAAACAAGATATTAGTCGATTTAAGCGGCTAATATCTCTTTAATATTAGAATAGGTGTTTTATCTGGTACTGCCTTACTTTTATCAGTTGTTATCACCAGTTGCGTTTAGCAACCCCCAGCAATCTAACAATACTCCAGATTTAGCTGAGGGTGGTAGGGATGCGATCGCTAGCAGCGAAGCAGGTGGAAATTCAATTACTGTGTATATTGTCTTAGAAGACGACCAAATAGCTGAATCTATTCTTTTGAGCTACTAGAGGCAGCAGTAGCGATTGTTGAATGTTGATTTCTGTACTCTATTGTAGGGCAGCGATTTGTGCTTCGGCTTTGTTTAAAGATTCGTACCATTCTTTTTCTGGATCGCTGTCGGCGACAATTCCTGCACCAACTTGTCCATAAACTTGAGCTACAGTAGGAGCGGCAGATTTAACATACAGCAGAGTACGAATCAAAATGTTCAAATCTAAGTTTCCTCTACGATCGAGATAGCCACCAGAACCATAAAACAAACTGCGACGAACTGGCTCTAATTCTTCAATAATTTCCATGCAGCGTACTTTGGGACAACCTGTAATTGTTCCTCCAGGGAACACCCCCCGAATTAAATCCACTACATCACAATCGGTTTTTAATCTTCCCCTAACGTTGCTCACTAGATGCATTACGTGACTATAACGCTCAATTACCAATAGTTCGTCTACTTCGACTGAACCCCACTGACAAACTCTACCCAAGTCGTTACGTTCTAAGTCCACTAGCATAATGTGTTCAGCTCTTTCTTTGATGTTGGCTAGTAATTCGGCGGCTAGAGCGCGATCGCTTGACTGATTTTTTCCTCTTTTTCTAGTTCCTGCAATTGGTCTAGTTTGGGCTTGACTACCCTGTAACTGTATTAGTCTTTCGGGAGAACAACTAATTACATCTCCCCAGGGAGATCGCCAATAACTGGCAAAGGGAGAAGGATTTATTTGCTGTAACTTATGATAAATTGACCAACTATCTACAGTAGTTTCAGTTTGAAATCTCAGGGATAAGTTAGTTTGAAAGATATCTCCCGCTTGAATATATTTTTGAGCTTGTTTGACGGCGTTTTCGTATTGTTCTTGAGTAGTGAGGAAAGAGATTGTCGAGGAGATAGAGGAATTAGGAGAAGTATGAAGAGTAAAGGAAGAGAGTTTTGTTTGCAGGTTATCTAATTGCTTTGATTCAGTAGCTGCTAGCCAGAGAGTTTGTTCTAGATGGTCTAAAACAGCAAAACAAGCTGGTTGATACCAGTAAGCGACAGGAAAAGGTAAAGTATCTTGATTGAAATTAGGTAGTTTTTCAATCTCCCAGGCTAAATCGTAACCCAACCAACCTAACCAGCCACCAGTAAAAGGTAGATGTTCTACTTGAAGATTATTAACAAGATTATTAACAGTTGGCTGCGACAAGAGCGATCGCAACCAAGGTAAGATCTCACCAACAGCAGGAGTCCATAATTGAGGTTTTCCCTTGACGATTAAAGGAGAACCCGCACAAATCGAGTAGCGTGATAGTTGGGGGTTCTCTGCCGAAGCTAGGTTAGGACTTTCTAGTAGTGTGGCAATCTTGTCAGTCTGAAATAAACAGGTAAATATTGCAGAAGCAGAACGGTTGGCTAAAGGAAGCGATCGCCAATGCCATAATTCAGCATTCAACATTCTTATGACATTCCCCCAATCAACCAACGGGCACACCAAAAAGGAATTAAAACACCTAAGGCGAGCCAATCACGCCATCGTAACCTTAGCTGATGCCATTGAACTCGGTGTTCATTGGGGGTGGTAAAGCCACGAACATCCATGGCGACGGCAATTTGTTCAGCTCGCAATAACAGATTTTCTAATAATTTTTCTGAGACAATCAACCACAGTTGCGCGCTACGTTTTATGCCTAATTTTTTCCAATCTATTGCCCTGGTACGTACAGAACGGTATAAGTTTTGTACCTCTTCGAGAACCAAGGGAATAAAACGCAGGGAAAGAGTGAGAGTCAGAGTGATTTCGGAAATTGGTAAGTTTAAACGACGTAGAGGACTCATCAAATCCTCTAAACCTGCGGTAATTTCTTCGGGGGCAGTAGTCAATAGATATAAGCTGGTGCTGTAAATGAGGGTAAAGATTAAGGTAGAGATCCTCACTGCCACATCTAAAGAACGACGGGTAACTACCAAACGAGGTAAAAAAGCAAATTTGGGCCGATCTAAATAGACGTATCGATATTCAGTTGGTTGCGGTAGCTGAGATTGACATTCTGCTGGTTTTTCTGCACTCTGATTGTCTGGTGTGCTGGTTTGAGAAATAACATCAGGACAAAATTGAGGCATTCTGGGGTTATGTTTAGCTGCTAGACTATCGGGAGCAACACTACTTAGCAGGAACATAAAGAAGCACAATAACAGCAACCAGCCCATTTGCTTGCGCCATACCCGCAAGGGGATTCCTGCAACGATAGTTAGTAAAATTAACGATGCTGCCAAACTGAGCCGCCAAAAAGAATGACTCAACAGAGGAGCAATCAGAAAAGTCATTAACCAAACAAGTTTAACTCGCGGATCAATTTTATGCAGCCACGTAACTGGTTGTTCTAAATATGAGCCTATGGGAAGCGATCGCAATAAATCCATGTTGCCTGTTATCTGAAATTATGAAGAACGTTAATTAGATAGCAATCGCTCCTAATGCTAAGTTTACTGATTTCTTTGACGACGAATTTCTCTTGTAGCTGCTTCGTGTTCACTTAGAGTTTCACTAAAGACATGAGTACCATCGTAACGAGCCACAAAAAATAAATAATCTGTGCTTTCTGGGTTTAAAGTAGCTTTAAGACTTTCGATGCCAGGTGAAGCAATGGGAGTAGGAGTCAAACCAGTGTTCATATATGTATTATAAGGCGATGGTGTTCCTACTTGGCTATAGGTCAAGGGGGTATCGGCAGTTTGTCTGATGCCCAAGCCATACTCCACAGTAGGATCGGACTCTAATCTCATGCCCCGCTTTAGTCTAGCGGTAAACACCCCCGCAATTAGAGCGCGTTCTTCCCCTACTACCGCTTCTTTTTCCACAATGCTGCTGAGGCTTACCCAATCTAGAAGACTCATTTCTGGTTGGGCTGCTTGGTATACAGGTAGAGCAATTTGCTCAAAGCGGTCTAGCATTGTATTAATGATTGCCTTGGGATTACTAGTGCGATCGCTTGATATTTTGTAGGTGTCAGGATATAAAAATCCTTCTAAAATCGGTAAATCTTGAGGCAGCCAAGGATACTTATCGTAGGGAATTTCTGCCACAGCAGTTTCAAATTCGGCAGCACTAAAATAGCCTATAGATTCAAAATATTCTGCCATCTGTATCGTAGACCAACCTTCAGGGATAGTAAAGTTAATCTGCATAATTTCTCCTTCCCAGATCTTACTGGCGATCGCTGGTAAGGATTCTTCAGGAGATACTAGATATGTCCCAGCCTTAAAACCACCCGATGAGTCGTTTGTCCGCTGCAATTTTGTCCAAATCTTCCAACCATTAGTAGACTTGATTAGACCAGCCTTGGCTAATTCTGCACCTATTTGATTGCCTGATGTACCAGGTTTAACAGTAAATTGAACTTGTTTGCTGGGGTCTATCTTTTTGCCTTTGGCTTCTACGGGGGCAGTCAAACCTCTCCAACCAGACCAACCTAATATTAAAACGACTCCTAGAATTGCAGGAATAGCTTTGATAGCAATCTTTGCTCTAGCATTTTTTTTAGAAGTTTGAGTGTATTGGGATTTATTTTTAGCAGTCATATTTATAAATACGCAGTAATGTGAATTAGCAGTGAAACCCAGGGTTTAGATAAACGTTTAGCAGCTTTAAGCTCTTAGCTGTTTTATTTTTAGCTTCAAATATAAACTACGATAGCGGACAATTGACAATTATATAATCTGTGACCTTAGGTCAATTTTATTGGTCCTGAGTTACTTGTACTTTCTTACCACTGACTTCTCATAAGTATTTAAACTTTTTTAGTCTCATGAATCAAGTTTTAGCTTTTATTGTTTCCCTATTTATTTTTTTAGTTTTTTCCCCACCAATGAATTCCGAACCAGCTATTCAAGCGATGGTTGAAAGGCAAGCTACCGCTTGGGAAACCCAGGATATATCTAGTCTAGTGGCAGATTTTGCTCCCGATGCTATTTTTGTGGCTGGAGGTTTTACTTTTGAAGGTGTAGATGCCATCAAAAAAGCAGCAGAAGATTATTTTCGACAATTTACTGACACCAAAGTCAAGATTAAACGCATAATTGTTGAAGACCATCAGGGTGCAGTGGAGTGGGACTGGAGCGATCGCCATAAGAAAACAGGTCAGCAATCTCAAGCAGAAGATGCAATTATTTTTGAATTGCAAGATGATGGCAAGATTAGCTACTGGCGAGAATATATCGATTCGTAGTTCGGAGTTGAAATTGTTGGGAATTCCGCTTGTACCTCTCCCAAACCCTTTTATCCCCCCTGAGAGAGGCTTGTAACCTAACGCCGAATTCCAAATTCCGTTCGCGGTTGCGGAGCAAGTCGTTAGACTCAGCGTGCCCTACGGGCATACTCCGAACTCTTCTGGTCAACCTGAAGTAAATACAGATTTATTTCCCCGAGGGGAATATTATCTTAATAGATAACAATTAATTTCAAATAAGAGGTATTTTGTGAGTGTTAGAGTAAGGATTGCTCCTTCACCAACAGGAAATTTACACATCGGTACAGCACGGACAGCGGTATTTAACTGGCTATTTGCTCGTCATCATCAAGGTACGTTTGTTCTAAGAATTGAAGATACAGACGTAGCGCGATCGCGTCCTGAATATACTGAAAATATTAAATCAGGGCTAGCTTGGTTGGGTCTTAATTGGGATGAAGGGCCATTTTTCCAAACCCAACGTTTAGATAAGTATCAACAAGCTGTACAAACTTTACTCGATAAAGGTTTAGCTTATCCTTGCTACTGTACTCCCGAAGAATTAGACGAAATGCGGGAAACCCAAAAGGCAAAGGGACAAGCCCCAGGTTATGATAACCGTCACCGCAATCTAACCGAGGCAGAAAAACAAACTTTTGTCGCCCAAGGACGTAAGCCTGTAATTCGCTTTAAGATCGATAGCGATCGCACTATTGTCTGGAAAGATTTGATTAGAGATTCGGTTAGCTGGCAAGGTAGTGATTTGGGTGGCGACATGGTGATTGCCCGCACAGCGGAAAGTGACGATCAGCCCTACGGACAGGCTTTATATAATCTGGCGGTAGTGGTAGATGATATTGATATGCAAATTTCCCATGTTATTCGGGGAGAAGACCATATTGCCAATACTGCTAAACAAATTTTGCTTTACGAAGCTTTGGGTGCAGAAATTCCTACTTTTGCCCATAGTCCCCTAATTCTCAACCAAGAAGGACGTAAATTATCTAAACGCGACGGTGTAACCTCCATTGATGATTTTCGTAAAATGGGGTTCGTATCTGAAGCCTTGGTTAACTATATGACCTTGCTGGGTTGGACTTTCCCCGATTCTACTAAAGAAATTTTTACTTTAGATGAAGCAGCTAAAGAGTTTGAATTAGAGCGAGTTAATAAAGCTGGTGCAAAATTTGACTGGGACAAATTAGATTGGATCAACAGTCAATATCTCCATCAAATGCCCGCCGATAAGTTGACTGATTTATTAATTCCCTATTGGCAAGAAGCTGGCTATGCTGTAGAAAAGATGGATCGGGCTTGGTTAGAAAGCTTAACTGCCTTAACCGCACCTACTTTAAATCGTTTGACTGATGTGATTAAGGAAACTAGTATTTTCTTTGCTGATTCTATTGAACACACTGAAGAAGCAATGGATTTACTTCAGCAAGAAGGAGTCGCCGCTGTCGTAACAGAAATAGTAGAAGCAGTTAACAATGCCGACACCATAACAGAAGAAGATGCCAAAGCTTTAATTAAACAAGTTACTAAAAGTCTAAAAGTCAAAAAAGGCTTAGTAATGCGATCGCTTCGGGCTAGTTTAACGGGAGAATTACATGGCCCTGATCTCACCCAAACTTGGTTATTACTTCATCAACTAGGTTCAGACAAAACTCGCCTCCAGCAGACTTTAGAAAAGATTACAGGTTAGGGTCAACGAAAAGATGAGGGATGAGGGATAAAGAAACAGGACATGGATGCTCCTTTCTTGGTCAGCATTCCCTTGCGACATGCGGCGAACTATGCGCCTTTGTGACGGCGACGCGGTGAGACAGTTGCGTTGCGCGAATTCCCCCCGTTGAGGAGGGCGTGTTGCCTGAATTTATTTCAGGCATTTATACCGCCCGTCAAACTGTTGAACCCTTTAGGGGGTCTGACCGCTTATCCTTCATAATTCGCCAAGGCATTCTTCTTGAAGCAAGGCAGTCGACTGCCTTGCTTCGCTTTTTGCCGCATGTATTCAGTCCTTAAGGGCGAAGTCCTGGTAAAGGTATCATTGGTTTTAGGTTTTGGGTTGTAAGTTAACTATTTAGTTTGCAACTTAAAACTTAAAACATTGATGGAATTTTAGATTTTTGATGGAACAAGATAACTAATACTAGCGTCTCAAAAAAAATAATTTAATTAAGAATTAGGCAATAGATTAAGTGCTCAAAACTGCGATCGAGATCGTGAATTCATCAGTATTTAAACATGATTTAATATCTAAAAAAATTTATTGGTTATTATTACTAGAGACAATATTTATTTTTAGTGCTAGTCCAATTTTCGCTCAATCTAACATTAGCAATATTGCAATCGATCAAAATATTATTACTCAACCTTTAACTATTGAAGGAACTAGCGGGGGGGCAATTACCGCCCGAGAAATAACTAATACTGAAAATACATCTACAGGTTATTGTGATGGCTTTGCTAGTCGCCAGCCTAATCATATTTTAAAATTAGACTCTTTTTTTGAATTTCTCAGGTTAGAAGTTGAAAGTTCTGCGGATACAACTATCTTAATACAAGGTCCTGGTGGTGTTTGGTGTAACGATGATTCTCACAATGCTAATCCTGCAATTGAAGGAGAATGGAAACCAGGAGCATATAGAGTCTGGATTGGTTCATATCAAGCTAATTCCAACAATAATTATCGCATCAAGATTACAGGTAAAAAGTAAACCCTCGCCGAAAAAATTTCACCAATCTTACCTATTGCCGTTAATCTAGATAAGGTAAAGTTACAGTCAGGACAAAAGTTGTGGCTTTCAAGATCGGTTTATTAGGATACGGTACAGTCGGTACAGGAACAGCAGAGATTATACTCGATCCAGCAGGACGCAATCATCTGCTACAAGAAATAGAAATAGCTAAGGTAGGGGTACGATCGCTTGATAAACCACGATCGCCCGAACTAGCTGCGGGAGTTTTGACGACAGATCTAGAAGCAATTGTCAGCGATCCTGAAATTAAGATTGTGGTGGAATTGTTGGGCGGATTAGAACCAGCGCGATCGCTCATCCTCAAAGCTATAGCTAACGGCAAACACATTGTTACAGCTAATAAAGCCGTGATTGCCCGTCATGGTGCAGAAATTTACACCGCAGCTAATAAGGCAGGGGTATACGTCTTATTAGAAGCAGCTGTAGGCGGGGGAATTCCCGTGATTAAACCTCTAAAACAGTCTTTAGGGGTTAACCGTATCCAAACCGTCATCGGCATTATCAACGGTACAACAAACTATATCCTGACGCAGATGACTCAAGAGGGGGCAGACTTTGCCGCAGTTCTTGCTGAAGCCCAGAAACTAGGATATGCCGAAGCCGATCCCACTGCTGATGTCGATGGTTATGATGCTGCGGATAAAATTGCTATCCTGGCAGCGATCGCTTTTGGTGGCAGAATTAAACGAGAAGATATTCCCTGTGAAGGTATTCGTCAGATCAACGCTACCGATATCAGCTATGCTGATGATTTGGGTTTTGTGATTAAATTACTGGCGATCGCTAAAGCTAATCCAGATAACGATTCTCTCCAGGTTCGAGTCCATCCCACCCTTGTCCCGAAAGATCATCCTTTAGCCAGTATTAACGATGTCTACAACGCCATTTTAGTAGAAGGAGAACCACTAGGACGAGTAATGTTTTTTGGCCCTGGCGCAGGTAAGGGAGCTACTGCTAGCGCAGTGGTGTCCGATATTGCTAATATCGTTAGTATTCTGCAAACTAGTACCAGCCAGAAACTCGATCCCCTATTACGTTGTACCCACGATCATTTTAGTGAACTAACTCCCATTGCCAATATTGAAACTCGTTTTTATGCCCGTTTCTTATGTCAGGATGTGTCTGGGGTAATTGGTCATTTAGGTACTAGTTTCGGCAACCATAATGTTAGTTTAGAATCAGTGGTACAAATTGGTTTCCGCAATAATTTAGCTGAGATTGTCGTTGTGACCCACGATGTTCAAGAAGGGAACTTTCGCCAGGCATTAGAGGAGATTAAGAATCTAGAGGCGATCGATAGTATTCCTAGTATCTTAAGAGTATTATAAGGCGTTAGTTTTACTGGTTTAACTTCTTGTCCAAAGAAGTCCCTCGATTTATCAGTGAACAGTGAACAGTGAACAGTGAACAGTTAATTTATCTTTGGGTCTTTTTCCCCAGCTTCTTTTGGCTGTATGTTTCAGTTGGGGTTCAATCCCCAATTGAAAGAGCGATAACTGATAACTGATAACTGATAACTGATAACTGGTTGAATGTCTTTTATAGCTGGCTGCCTGACACATCTATGTCAATCCTATATTTTCCGTAGAAATTGGATTTTGTCAGTACGCTATTTCAATGTTTTGACGCGATTGGCTTTGCCACTGCGCGGAGCGCAATCGCTCTATCAAAAAATACCTTTTTACTCAAAAAACCATAATCCTTACAACAAGTGGGTTTGAGATACTTGCGTCAGGCAGTCAGCTTCTAGAGATCGATTTAAATTAAACTTAGCAAAAATTTTTGACATGAGTGATATTTTCAGCAGTTGAGGAACAATGAGGGTGAATACTTCTCTTCTAATTGAAAATATCGTTTTTTTGGGGTTAATTCAATTTATATCAAGCAAATTTTAGGATTATTGCCATATTTATTTGCTCTTTTATCATTTATCGTCTGATAAACCTGTCCTAATCTCAACTTCCCTCAGCACCACCAAAGCAGGCGATCACCCTGGTAGAAAAACCAACTTTTTCGCGTTGCTCCCGCTGGAAATCGATCATATTATTCCACTTTCTCAAGGTGGAAAGGATATCTACTCAAATCTTCAGCTTCTTCATCGACATTGCCAGTGCGATTCGTTCTTAGCGAAAGTAGATTAGAACCTATATAAACTAAGACTTCTAATCAATTTGATTAGATGATAACTGTTTAGATGATGAGGGTGAAAACCCCTCCCTTGAAACTCACAAGTGACTCCTTATCTGTCCACGATGACCCGACTCGGAATTCGGGAGGTCGAAGCTGGAAACAGGGCGTAATCAGA
>JASJDX010000273.1 GCA_030064975.1 Pleurocapsa sp. MO_192.B19 | reverse complement strand
AAATGTAAGCCTGGGTTTTCAGTTTCGACAAGTTTTCCAAAGCTGGTACGCATTCCCATTTCCCCAGTTTCAACTATGGCAACACATCCAGCTAAGTTAATTCCTCCCATTATTATTGTGAGTATTAATAGGAATTTTCGCTTCATGATACTGTTTCTTCTCTAACTTTCATGTCTTTATTTGATGGCATTGTCATAGTCTAGTTTCAGCTTTAGTCTCTACTCTTCTTCCTTAATAACAAGACCAATAAGCTTGATTCCGTTAGGTCGACAATTCCCTCTATCTATAAACGTAAATCAATAAATTGAATAACTTGTGAGGAAATAAGCACAAAGGGCAATTTAAATTTGATGGCTTAACCAAGATTTACAGCAGTTTTCGATTGAGTAGACCACATTAATTTATTTAAGATCTGAATCTTTAATATTCCACTTTATCGGTCTTCTCTACCCAGTCTTGAAAGGCGATCGCGGCTTCTGTTGGCATCAGTTGAATCATGGGAAGATGACTTTGAGCTAGTGGTAAATAATAAATACTTTCTTACTTTGAGTCAGAGATTACTGAGGAAACAAGAATCATAAATCATATTTTGGGCGATCGCTCATGCTTTACCAGCAGTAACAGTGGTACTCCTGATAGTAATACTCCTACTCCTACTAATGCTCCGATACCAGTGTAAGTTAAACTCGCTTGCAGCATGTAAACGCAGGTGGCGCAGAAAAGTAAAGGCGTGAGCGGATATAAGGGAACACGGAACGATCGCGACACTTCTGGTTCCAAGGTGCGGAGTACAAACAGTGAGAGAGTTGTTAACAACAAAAAGAACCAAAAAACTGGTGCAGTGTATTCCACCATCGTGGCAAAACCTCTGCGCGTCAGAGTGCCGAGTAGAATCAAAGCTAAAGCAATAGCTCCTTGTACTAGTAAAGCATTAACTGGTGTCTGAGTCCGTTCGTCCCAACGCCCCAGGCAGCTGAACAACTTCCAGTCTTGTCCCAAAGCATAATTAGTACGTGCCCCAGTTGTCATCGTCCCCTGCATTGCCCCCAATGCTGATATGGCAACAAGTAGGCTAATAAACTGCGCTCCTACTTCCCCCAAAACTTGACGCATCAAATCTGCTGCCACTGCTTCAGAATTAGCGATCGCATTCAACCCCAAACCGTGCAAATATGCAAAATTAACCAGCAGAAAGACTAAAGCGATCGCGCCGATACTGCCGACTAATACTCTAACCATATTCCGCTGCACATTTTCAATTTCTGCGGAAAGATAAGCAGCTTCGCTCCAACCTCCGTAACTAAGCAACACGAAAATCATGGCTAAACCATAAGAACCTTCAGGATTAGAGGGAGAAGATACTACAGGAGCAGACGATGAAGTCCAAATCAGCCCTGCCAAGAAAATAAATAATAAACCTAATAGTTTAGCTGCTGTCAACCAATTCTGAAGCCACTTACTCGGCTGAATGCCAAGGGCATTAATCCCAGTCAAGGTAATAACTGCCAAAGCTGCATAAATCGCAGCAGCGAGATCGCCCAATGGGACTAACTGCGAGAAATAATCCCCAAACACAAAAGCCAACAGTGCGATCGAGCCTGTTTGCATTACGCTTAAACGCGCCCAAGCAAACAGTAAAGCTATCTCTTTGCCAAAAGAGCGTGTCAGATAGTAATACTCTCCGCCTGGATGGGGATAGGCAGTTGCTAGCTCCCCGTAGCACAAAGCACCCATTAGAGAAATCAAGCCACCCAAGAGCCAAATCAGCAGAAAACTATTCTCGCTACTGACATTAGCGGCGACTAAAGCAGGAGTTTTAAATATACCCACTCCAATCACAACGCCGACAATAACTGCCCCTGCCTCAAGCACATTAAAGGTGGATTGGGGTTTTGACTTTGGATTATCAGTCAAAATTTTTTGATTGAGCTTACGTCAAAGGGAAGACTCTCATTAGTAATTCTCTCGCTCAACAAGAACTGAGCAAGATTCTACTTTCAGTTTCACTAATTGGCTCGATTTCGACGACTTGAGTCACTACTTCAGTCCCATTTTCAAGATTGATTGCTAAAGTTTGTCCACAGACTGGACAGTCGCCCTCGACTTCTTCCCATTTGAGAAAATATCCATCCAAAAAATAGTCAAAGATATAAAAGTGTTTGTCTTTTTGCTTGGTGAGCATGATACTATTCTCCTTCTATTGGTTTTTTCTTTTTTTGTCCTCTAACATCTCACACCTTCTTCAACCTTTCACCACGGCTATAGGTCGCAAACGAGCAACCTTATGGGCAATGCCAGCTTTGCTGACTGTTTCTACTACTCGGCTGACATTTTTGTAGGCTTGGGGAGCTTCTTCAGCTAGTCCAGGCATTGAGCCAGCGCGGACGTTAATTCCTTCATGTTCAAGTTTTTCTCTCAGACAATCGCCCCTGATGGTGCGTTTTGCCTGGCGACGACTCATCACCCTTCTGAATTGATCGCGTTGTTTGGGCTCCTGGTGCCAACTGCATTCCGACAAGAGCCTAACTCGATAAGCCCAATCAGCGGTATGTTCAATTTCTTCAAAGCTTTTTGCTCGATCGGTCATTTTTCCAGTATCTTTAAGTGTCGTTCAACAGAGTGCAATCAACAGGCTCTCTACTTCGATCTTATCGCTTTTATCCGAACCAGAAGTAGTCTAAAAAGCAGTTAGTAACCACTGGGGAATATAGCGAGATTTTTTAATCAGGCGATCTCGAAGAGATACGCTTCGCAGTGAGCGATCGCGCTGGAATTAAAGACACAAATTAAAGACGCAATTGATTCTAAATCATCCGATACACGATCGCTCCGTCCCTTTTTCTATTACCCACTTCGATTAGTTCGTCGCGCTGCATTTGTTCTAGAAGAGTTTTGACCTTTGACGTATCTTGACCTGTAGCCAGAACACAATCAGCTAGAGTAGCTTCTGGTTGCTCAGAAAGCAGCTTCAAGATTAATTGAGTGTCTGACCGAGGTGCAATGGTGCTTGGAGCGATATGTGCGTACTCAGCTTCTCTCAATCTGGCTCTATATTTAAAATTTTTTCTCTCAACCATATCTGGAATGAGGAACAAGTCAACTATTTGTCCTACGCCGAACAATCCCCAAGTAAAAAACCAGATCAGACCACTTATGGGCTTACCCAGATAAAAGCGATGAATACCAGCAAATCCAAAAAACCAGAGAATCCACAACAGATATGCCATTCCTGTGCTTTTCATGACGGTTCCCCTCCTTGCTCTCCTAGTCGCTCTAATTCCACGATAGACGATCTCACAGATGCTTTCTTTAATTTTAATTTTGATATCAAAACAGTTCAAATAAGGCTGACTGAAATAACTTTTAGCTTTTGTATTAATTAGTAATGCTTAAAGCGGCGATCGCTTTTTGTAAAAGTTGATAAAGACATTTCGGACATTTAGATAAACATCTAGGTTAAAATTCATTTTGGGCAATCCCACTAAAGTAAGGGTCAGCTTGGGCTTGTTGTCGATATTTAGAATTGAGTTGAATTGCCTGTTGTAAGTTATCGACTGCCGACTCGACTCGATCTGTCAAAGCGTAGCAGATTGCTCTGTTATAGTAAGCTTCGGCATAATCAGAACGAACCTCCAAAGCCAGATTAAAACTAGCGATCGCTTCTTGATATCGTTGTAGCTTAATCAGGATTTTACCGCGATAGTTCCAAGCTTTAGATAATTCAGGATTTAGCTCTACTGCCCGCTCAAAAGAAGTAAGCGCATCTTCGTAGCGTTCCAACATCTCTAAAGCCATGCCACGATTCATCCAAGCTACTGCATTGTCTGGTTGAATTTGTACGGCGCGCTCAAAAGATTCAAAAGCTGGCTCGTGTTGGAGTAACATGCCCAAAGCGACACCACGATCTACCCACCCTTGATAATAGTCTGGTTGAATTTCTACTGCTCGGTCGTAACTAGCGATCGCCTCTTGGTAACGCTTCATGCGACTTAAAGTAAGACCGCGATTGCACCAAGCCTCATCAAAGCTGGGTTGAATTCTAACTGCCTTGTTAAAAGCTGCGATCGCACCTTCATATCTTTGTAACTCCCTTAAAGCAATACCGCGCTGATTCCAAGCCTTGGGGTTGTCTGACTTGAGTTCTAAGGCTCGATCAAATAGTGCGATCGCCTCTTGATAATTTTCTTGAGCCAATAGCTGTTTTCCTTGTTCAATAAAATCATCGGGGTTGAAAAACAACCGAGGATGATTCTGTTGAAGACGTTCTAGTGGTTCGCTGAGAGTTTGCAGATTTTGTTTTATTTCTGTTAAGGCAGTTGCAGTAATCTCTTGTGGGGTAATCTTGGCTAAATCTGCTAAGATTTGCTCTTTCTGAATTTGGGCATCTGAATATATTTGCTCAAGCTGGCCAGCATTGCTGGTTTGTAACTGTTCCAGATTTTGCACTATTAGTTCCTGACGCTGTTGTATTTCTGATTGCACTACCGTAAATTGCTTACTAACTTCGGTTTGCAATTGTGCTAAATTTTGTAGTGCTTGCTCTTTTTGAGCTTGAATTCCTGAGTTTTCTTGAGATACGCGAGTGGCAAATTCACTTTCTAGCTGGTGGAAATTCTCCAGACTTTGCTCTATCTGACGCTCGATTTGGGATTGTGAAGTTGCTAGTTGAGTAGCGAGTTCTGTCCATAAATTTTCTAGATTCTTAGCTGCTATCTCCTGCTGTTGCTGAACTTGTTGTTCGGCATTGGTTTGTAAGTCAGATATCTGTCTTGCGAATTTAGATTCTAATTTGGTGAGACTTCGCAGAATTGTGTTTTTTTGTTGTTGTGCTGTTTCTTGCAGTGTTGATAATTGGTTGGTAAATTCACCTTTTGAACTTTGCAAGTTTTCCCTAAACTGTTGCTTGTGTTTTTGCAAATCAGTTTTTAGTTGAGCTAACTGGGGTGCTAGTTGAGAACTTAATTGTTTAAGTTTGTGTTCCAATTCATCCCTTTGTTGCTGTGCTTCTGCTTGAAGCTGAGATAACTGTTCTGTGAAAGTAGTTTGCCCTTGTTGTAGTGATTGTAAAAGAGTATCTTGTTGTTGAGAAACTTCTTTCTGAATCTGATTCAGCTGAGGCGTAAACTCAGAACTCAATCTTGTTATATTTTCGAGAATGAGATCTTTTTGCTGTTCGGTATTTATCTCAAGTTCCTTCAGTTGATGCTTAAACTCAGTTTCTAATTCGCCTAGTGTTTGTTGGTACGTATCAATTTCACTGTTGATGGTTTTTAGCCCCTGTTGTTGGGCATTACCAAGTTCTGATAATAGCTTAGAGATAGTTTCTCGTTTATAATTTAATTCTTGTTGAAAATCTTCTACCTCAACCTCTAAGCGATCGCTCATTTGTTGAGCATTTTGCAGCATCTGTTGTATATCTTGAGTAACTCTGTTGAGTTGAGATTTAGCAGTTTCTAGTTCTTGAAGATTAGTACTGACAAGATAAGCAACCTCTCGAACTAAGGCTTTACGTAACAGCCACAAAGAAGCAAGCGCTCCTGTTAATAACAAAGCCAAAGTAGCCAAAATTATCAGATTAAATTGCGTGATAGTTCGACTAAAGAAGCGGTTAGCCTCAGCTTCAATCCGTTCTTGAATTTGGCTGTCTGATGGTAGTTGCTCTAGTTTTGACGACTGCGCCAACAGCATTTGGTGCGTGGAGGCTGATTGATCAAAAGCCCAGCCTGTAGGCAATAGTAAGGTTGTCAAAATTAAACTACTCTGCGATAACCAAAGCAAAAACTTGGGATATTTGATGCTCATCCGAACCACCTCTGTCTATTGATGACATTATTATTCCAGTACTTACTTCAGGTTAATCAAAATCTATCTTTCTTTTAGCGTAATATTCTGGATTCTGTTGCTCAAAATATTATCCGCTCTGCTTACCAACCTGCGCAATGCCCATTCTAAAAGATTAGACCAATTTTTGATATTCCTTGGTATTCACTATGGCGTCTCCGCTGCTTTCGGTGTTCCTTGCCCACATAACTGCCAGAGTCAAGGTGGTGGCTGATGTGAAAATCCGCTTTGGACTTCATATTGTGCGTCCTTGAAGCGATCTTTGCAGCTGGGCAGCATCAATTTAAGTTGACCAAAATTATAAAACCTGTAACCTTGAGCAATTTCCCGCTCCAAACTAAACTGAATAATGGTTTGAAAATCTCGCTCAACGCAGATACTGAAAGTCTTTTGAGTGAGTGAATACAGGCACGAATAAACGGTTAATTCTGTAGATACTTTCTCAACCAAGGCTAAAGCCTCTTCTTTATTAGTTAGGTGTGGTACATGACGCTGAAGCATGGCGAATCGGTCACAGACAACTTTATTCTTGAGAGATAGCGGAAAATTGGTGATTGCGGCTAACTTGGTGACATCTATCTTTTTAATAGCTGTTTTCTCTTGACCTGCGATGATGCAGAACTCGCCACAGCAATCGACAATGAAGTATTGCAGTCTGATATAAGGTTCAATATTGTGGGGGACAATCTCAGCGCGATCCAGTATCTCCAAGGCTTGCTGTGTCGTAGATGCCCGCTCCAACACAAATCTGATTACCCCAAACTCATCTAGCCTAAGGGGATTATTGTCATCTTTTCTCGGTGGAAAATTTTCGGCATGAATGCCAGTCATGCCCATGAACAATCCCTGCGAATTCATTCCCTCAAGTGGGCGATCGCTACCGAACTGCTCAATTAAACACAGACTATAGGTCGTCAGCCCATAAAGACGGTTAGGTGGCACAAAGTGAACGTTGCCACCCAGCTGTATCCAATCAAAATTACGACCAACAATGATTTGTCCATTTACGATTTGAGAGAAAATTGAGCACATAAATTAAGTCTAGGTAGCATCATAAACCTGTTGATGAGAGCTTTTATTTTGACTACTAACGAATCACTATGCAGTCTATCAATGACTTGTGAGGAAGTTATGAAGGTAGAAAACCAGTAAGGTTCAGTACTAGCAATAAGAGCAAAACAAGGTGCGACATTTTCAATTAATGGGCGATCACAGTAACAGCACCTATTCCAAACAACAAGATACCAGCCCGTCTATAACCAGAGAGCATTGAAAATTGAGCCTTGCCCAAAATGCTAAATTTCAAGAGGTTCAAGCTGATCGACCCTAATTACTCGTTTGGTGTGAGAGGATACCCAGGCTCTGAGCTAGATTTATTGTTAATTAAAGTAATAGAATTTGTCAGCTAAGAGCGTATTGATGTTAATGGTAAGTAATCTATCTAAAACTGATAGTTATTTATTGATCAAATGCTTCCTATTGGAGTTGTGAGATAGCAAAAAGTTAATCGTGGATTTAATTGTTCGTCCGCTAGCAACGCTGCCGCTCGAATCATCTGAAGTAGAAATTGTCGAGCGTAAGGGTCTGGGACACCCAGATACTATTTGTGATGCCTTAGCCGAACAGCTAAGCGTGTCACTGTGCCACTTTTATCAAGAACGTTTTGGGTTGCTGTTGCATCATAATGTAGATAAAGTTTTACTTTGGGGAGGTATTGCCCGTCCAGCTTTTGGTGGCGGCAAGATACTAGCACCGAGCGAAATTTTTCTGGCTGGTCGAGCTACCCAAGAATTCAAGGGCGTTCGGGTTCCAGTTCAGGAACTAGCAATTGAGAGTTCGCGTAACTGGTTGCGTGACAACTTTCATGTCCTAGACCCAGAAAAACACGTCAAAATCCATTGTTTGGTAAGACCAGGTTCTGTAGACCTAACTGAACTGTACGCTCGGGCAGCAGAAACTAACATCTGGCTGGCAAATGATACTTCCTGTGGTGTTGGCTTTGCGCCGCTGAGTCATCTCGAACGGGTTGTCGCTCGGGTGGAAAAATATCTTAACTCCCCCAAGATCAAAGAATCTTATCCTGAAATTGGCGAAGATATCAAAGTGATGGGCATTAGAAGAGGAGAAAAAATTTGCCTCACCGTAGCTTGTGCCTTTGTCGATCGCTTTGTCAATGACATCGACGATTATGGTGCGAAAAAAGCCCATCTCCAGAAAATAGCTCTACAAGTAGCCCAAGAAGTTATTAACAAGTCTATAACTTTAGAAATCAATACGGGAGATGATGTTAAGCGAGGTAATTGTTACCTAACCGTAACGGGAACTTCCGCTGAAGCTGGAGATGACGGTCAAGTGGGTAGAGGCAACCGAGCCAATGGTTTGATTACACCTTACCGACCGATGACCTTAGAGGCGGCGGCAGGCAAAAATCCAGTTACCCATGTAGGCAAGCTATACAACGTTGTTGCCAATCTCATGGCTGAGGCACTCGTTGAGGAGATTGATGAAGTGACAACCGCCTATTGTTATCTTGTCAGCCAGATTGGTCAACCAGTCGCTCGACCACAAATCATCGACGTGCAACTGCAAATGTCAGAGAATCAACCGATTGAGCAGTTCCAAGGGCGCATCGAAGAGATAGTGCGCGATCGCCTATTGCAGATTAATACATTGTGGCAAAGGTTAATTGAGCGCAAGTTAACTCTTTACTAATGTTTTTCACCAGCTTATCCCTTTATGGGGTGTGGCAAAGATTAGGTAATTAGAAGGTTCATATCATCTTGGGTCCCTTACTCTGTATAGGTTTTAGTCCAATAAATGCGTCAAAATTTAATACTAGAAATTAATCACCAAAAATAAGGGTCAAGCATAGAGCATAGTGTCGAAATGATTCTTATTACCGGCTGCTACAAGTAATGAAAATTCTGCTCTAATTATAGGGAACTATAAAAGCAGGATAGGTTAGATATTTTTCGCTTTTATCACAAAGGATAACTTAGAGATACCTTTGCTGGATTTGAATGCAGAATATTGGATTTCAACGAGTTCATCGAGCTACCTATTACTTAATTTACTGATTTTGAGTCCGTGAAATGAGATTTAAATTCAATCACCGCATTTACTATTTAATTGCTGCATTGATATTAATTATTGGAATCATTAGCTTTTCAAGTTCGCGCAATGCGATGCCTTTAGCTAGCTCCGCAATCGCTTTTTCAATGTTGAATAATCCAGCTAAATTGGCCCCATCAACTACAAATTATGAAATATCATCCAGAATGCTTTCATTGTCTGATAGATGGCAGTTTGTATCGGAAACTCAATCAAAAAGTAACAACACATTCATGTCTTCTACAGATCGCTTTCTAAAACTTAAACCAACTAAAAAACTCTCTAATTTTCCTGAAAATCAATGGCAAGATATCAAAGTCCCTGCTAACTGGTGGTTAGAAAATCATGACCTTAGTGGTGTCGTCTGGTATCGGCATCGATTTAAAGCAACTCCAGAATTAAAGGAGCGGTTGGTTAAATTAATCTTTGAAGGAGTAGACTATACTGCTGATGTCTGGCTAAATGGCAAGTATCTAGGCTTTCATGAAGGATATTTTCAACCCTTTAGTTTTTTGGTAAATGAACAATTAAATTCAACCGAAGACAATGTTTTGATTGTTAGAGTTAACAGTCCTATTGAACCACAAGTTCAAGATTGGTCGCTACACAAACGATTGATTAAAGGGGTTCTGAGTCATCATGATGCTCGTCCAGGAGGAGCATGGAGCGATCGCGCTCAAGAACAAAATACGGGGGGTATTTGGAATTCAGTATATTTGCAGGTATCAAATAAAGTGGCAATCGATCGTGTTGCTGTTACTCCAGAGATCGATCTTACAAGCCAAAAAGCAATAGCTAAGGTCGATCTGGATCTGACTTATTCTAGCAAAACAGCAGAGTCAGTTGCCGTTGAGCTACAGCTAGTCCCCGATAACTCTGCAGACACACCAGGGAAACTAATAACTGAGCAATGTCAGTTACAACCAGGGATTAATCACCTACACTTTGATGTTCCGCAAAAGAATCCCCGTCTATGGTGGACATGGGATCATGGCTTACCTAATCTTTATCAGTTACAGGTAAATATATCTCAATCGGGGCAACTTTTAGACCAAGCTGAGACAAAATTTGGTTTTCGCACCATCGAATATGACCAAGAAAAAATGGTTTGGAAGCTTAATGGTAAGCGAATGTTTATTCGGGGGACTAACTATATTGGCTCGCAGTGGTTGAGTGAAATGACTCCTGAAAAGTCTGGCTTCGACTTGGCTTTGATGAAACAAGCTAATATTAATGCAGTTCGAGTTCATGCTCATATTGCTAACCCTAATTTTTACGATTTATGCGATCGCCAAGGAATGTTAGTCTGGCAAGATTTTCCTTTGCAGTGGGGTTATCAAGAAGGTCGAGAGTTTATACAACAGGCGATCGCTCAGGGTAAGGATATGATTAACTTACTCTATAATCATCCCGCAATTATGGCATGGAGTTTGCACAATGAGCCACCTTGGGATGCTGAATGGATGCAATATCTCTATCAAAATTACGATCCCGAACAGAATAAACAGTTAGATAAAGAATTATTTGCCAGTCTCAAAAATACTGACTCTACTCGTTATCTTCATCCCGCTTCAACGGTCAATGAGCATCCTTGGTGGGGTTGGTATTCCCATAGCTGGCGTAAATATGGTGAACCAACAGAAGAACCTTTAATTACCGAGTTTGGCGCACAAGCTTTACCTAACCTGTCTTCTCTACGGCGTATCTTTGATGAAGACGAACTGTATCCCGATACAGAAGAGGAATGGGCAAAATGGAAATATCATAATTTTCAACCCAAAGAAACCTTTGAAATTGCTCAGATACCGATGGGTAAAAATGTTCGGGAATTTATGAATAATACCCAAAAATATCAAGCAAAACTAACCAAATTTGCAGCAGAATCTTATCGTCGTCAAAGGTATCAACCTGTATCGGCAATCTTTCAGTTTATGTTTGTCGAAAACTGGGCTTCAGTTAACTGGGCAATTGTGGATTATTGGCGCAACCCCAAGCCAGGTTACGAAGCTTTAAAAACAGCCTATCAACCAGTATTACCTAGTATTAGTTCTGAGAAAGATATTTGGGAACTAGGAGAAAAAATAAGCTTAGATTTAGCCATTATTAACGATACTTGGCGAACCTATGCCGACGCTAAAGTTAGTTATATCCTACAGCGTAAATGGAAGCCTCTTAAAAGCCAAGAAATGACGATTAATATCGAACCCGATAGTTTGACTAAATTAAATCCAATTAATTTTCAAGCTTGGCAGATAGGCAAATATGAATTGGTGGCAAAAATATGCGATCGCCATGGTAAATTTTTAGGTCAAAATATCTTTGAGTTTAGTGTGACTGTACCTAATTAGCTGACACAACCAAAGTTTACTCGCTTTGTATGTTCATTTGCCGAACTACCTGGCAAAGTTTATCGACACAAACGATTAAATCCAGCCATCACTTTCTGGTAGTCATCCTCTGTTATCTTGGCAATAAATTTTCCCAATCTTTGAGTACTTAGAGTACGAATTTGGCTTATTTTTACCCAAGAAGGCTTAGGCAATAAGTTTCCAGGTAGCTCATAAACCAGAGGATATTCAACCTTCGGCTTTTTGCTGGTTATCGCAAACGCGATCGCGCTAGCACTGTTATTATTAAACGAATCAATACTAACTATTAATACAGGACGAGTCCCCTGCTGTTCTACTCCCACAGTCGGATCTAGCTTTGCCCAATATACTCCCCTACTTAATATTCTTCTTGCCAAGACTCAAGTTCTCCATCAAACCATTCCTCTGCTTCATCACCTTTCAATAATCTCGATTGCTCTGCAATATTCTCCTCATCCAACTTTTGCAGCATATAAGTGATGGATTCTTGGATAAAGCGACTGCGATTAGCATACTTTCCCGAAGCCACAACCGCATCAGACTGGGCTAAGATTGCTTCGTCGATAGTGACATTGATACTTTTAGTAGCCATTTTATCGATAAAAAACAACATAATTAACACTGTTAATTATAGTGTAAACGGCGTTGAAAATTTTGCGCTTCATCTTTCAATTCAGCAACGTAATAAAAATCATTATTGTTAACGTGAGCGTCCAACGAATTAAATTCGTTGGACGCTCACGTTATTGTTAGATTTTGTCGAGAAAGATAAGCGATCGCGATGATAGCTTTTTCCTGCGAAATGTATTTTATCTTACAGTAAGTATACCCAGTTAAAAACTAAATAAAAGCTTTATAGTAGTCGATCTCAAAGTTTTAATTATTAGTCAAAGATTGTCTATGAGATTTAGATTCAAAGCTTCTTTATTTGTAGGTTTATTGACAATAATAATAGTCGGCCTATTTAATCTCAATCGCCATACCAAAATCTTATCCCAAGAAGCGATCGCTAATAATTCTCCAAAAATAGTAGTCAACCAAGTTGGATATTTACCTCAGTGGCAAAAAATAGCCTTTTTTCTGAATAATCAAAAATTTACTAGTCATCCTCAATTAATCGATCGCAATACGAGAAAAGTAGTAAAAACTATAAAACCAGGCAAAGAAATTCAAGACACTGCTACTCCAGATGCGATTTCTACCATTGACTTTACCGATATTACTCAGCCAGGTACTTATTATCTAAAACAAGGAAAATTAACCTCTGCACCTTTTGCAATTGGTACAGATATTTATCAACAGCCTTTAATTACTTTACTTCGTTCTTACTATTTACAAAGATGCGGAGTAGCAATAGAAGATCCTCTGACGGGTATTTCTCATCCTCCTTGTCATGTAAAAGATGGTGCTATTGCCCATCAAGATAAATATCATGCAGCAGGAGAAGATATTGCTGCATTAGGTGGTTGGCACGATGCAGGAGACTATGGCAAGTATGTTACGACTACCGCAGTTACTATTGCCCGCTTGTTGAATCTCTACGAACAACATCCCAATCTATTTCCCGATAATCAGTTAACTATTCCTGAAAGTGGTAATGGGGTTTCAGATTTACTCGATGAGATGCAGTTTGGTTTAGACTGGCTACTCAAAATGCAACGAGAAGATGGCGCAGTATATCGCAAACTGTCGGGTAAAAAATGGCCTTTTGGTGTATCTCCCGATGAAGATATCCAACCTCGTTATGTGTATGGTATTTCCACTCCCGAAACTGCAAAATTTGCTGCGGTCATGGCAATGGCAAGTAGGAATTTTCAATCGGTTGATGCTGAATTAGCAGCCAAGTATTTGTTCGCAGCTGAGTTAGCATGGCAATATCTCCAGACGCAACCTGAAATGAAAGTTGACTGGGTAGAAGGAGATGATAGTGGATCGGGTAAATATTTAGCTTCAGAATACGATCGCGAAGAGAGTTTGACTACAGATATTGACGATCGCTTGTGGGCAGCAGCAGAATTGTATATTACTACGGGTAGATCCTCTTTTAATGACTATTTTGTCAATCATTTGGACGAAGTTGACTATACGTTATTTGAATGGAAAGATCCTTCCGCTTTAGCGTTAATTAATTATCTCAAACAAAATCGCCAAACTGTTCCAACAGAAATTGTCAATAAAATTGAAACTAAAATCAAACAACGTGCAGATGTAATTTTAAATCGAGTTCAGAAAAGCAATTACAACATCGCTAATCATCGCTTTATTTGGGGATCAAATAAAATGACGGCTGAAGAAGGAATTACTTTAGTTTATGCCTATCAATTAACTAACAAAACTGATTATCTCAATGGGGCGATCGATCAGCTAGATTACCTTTTAGGACGCAATCACTTCAATCAAACTTTTATTACAGGTATTGGCACTAATCCCGTCAAACACGTAAATCATTTATTTGCTAGAGCAAAAAATATTTATATTCCTGGTTTAGTAGTGGGAGGAGCAAATAGCGATGCTCAAGATAATAAGGTAGCAAAGAATTTAGGACAGCTTAGTTATATAGATAGTGAAGAGTCTTACGCTACTAACGAATATGCCATTGATTACAATGCCTCGGTAATTAATTTGATTACCAATCTAATTGCCGAACAATAATTAGTAAAATTCTCTAAAATTAGGATTATATGACCTCAAGGGAGCGATCGCTTTTTGTCGGGTTAGTATTGTCGATAACTACTGATTGTTTCGCCTCTAAACAAGCATCAAATAATAGTTTTTCTCGGTGTCTGGTTTTGAGCATATCTAAATTGAGACGAATATGACTATTAGTGAACTACCTAACGCTTATTGCTTCGCAATAAGCGTAGGCTTCCTCTTTCATCTAGGTGGGTTGCTTTTACCTTTGGCTTGCGCCTATTCTCACAACTCTTACGTCCTATCCGCAGGTTTGACTTAACCGAAAGTAGTCCTGTACTGGCGTACATCTTAAGATGTACCGAGGCTGCAACTCCGAGTCCCTCAGAGTTATATGTATTCCATTTTGGTATGGCTTAGTCTGTGCCTTCCAGTGACCAAAAATCTTCTTAGGCTGCGGTGTCTCTTAAGGTTTCCACTCGCCCTAACGGGTTATTAACCACTTGTACAATACAAAAATATGGGATTCGACACAAGCTAGTAAATCAAGTAGTTAAATCCAGCCCACTACGCTGTCAGGTTCGCTTTCATCCCATCGCCTCCGCAAGCGGTAGGCGTGGGTCTTCCCGCTCACAGAGATAAATCTTGCTCTATAGAAGTTAGATTTTCCCGAAGCTTGTAATCCAATAAAAATAACAAGTTCCATTAAAATCGATTCATTGTTTTAAAAGTATTATACTCGTATGAGCATCATGAATATATAGCATTACGTATTTAGGTTAGGACACTCTTTAAAATTGCTACTTGCTACTTGCTACTTGCTACTTTCGAGCTAATAACTAATATGTCCTAATATAACTTTGTACGGCTATA
>JASJDX010000272.1 GCA_030064975.1 Pleurocapsa sp. MO_192.B19 | reverse complement strand
GCCCACCGCAACTGTCTCACCGTTCGCCCCTACGTAATAAATGTGTTGCATTCTTTTTGGTATTTCATATTACTTCACCTGATAAATTAACAAAATCAATTAAATTATCTTTAATGCAAAAAGAAGACTCCCGCTAAAAACGAGGGCGATTCAAGTCTAACATGGTTAGACGCGTCCAACGTTTTAGCGGTGAGATGAATTTTTGCCAACAAACAAAACCGCGATAGCGACATATTTTGTGCTAACTATGTTAGTATAAATCTATGTTTGTACTAGAGTATAAAATCAAAGCAAAACAATATCAACTGACAGCAATTGACGAAGCTATTAGAACAGGTCAATTTGTCAGAAATAAGGCTTTGCGCTATTGGCTAGATAACAAAGGGGTCAACAAATATGACCTCAATAAGTATTGTCGTGTTATAGCCAAGGAATATAGTTTTGCGTCGGAATTAAACTCTACTGCTAGACAGTCATCAGCCGAACGAGCTTGGAGTGCTATTAGTCGCTTTTTTGATAATTGTAAGAAGCAATCTTTAGGAAAAAAGGGGTTTCCAAGATTTAAAAAACATTCTCGTTCAGTTGAGTACAAACAATCTGGCTGGAAGCTAGATGAGACAACAAAAAAACATATTACCTTTACTGACAAAAAAGGTATAGGTAGGGTTAAACTTGTCGGTTCAAGAGACATATATTTTTATCAACCCAAACAAATAAAGAGGGTTAGATTGGTACGCAGAGCAGATGGTTACTACTGTCAATTTTGCATCTCGATTGAAGTAAAAGAAAATGTTGAACCAACAGGTAAGGCAATTGGTTTGGACGTTGGCTTAAAATATTTCTATGCTGATAGCACGGGTCATACTGAGGTTAATCCTAGATTTTATAGACAAGGTGAAAAAAGATTAAATAAGTTTAATCGCCGTAAGTCTAAGAAATTCAAGAAAGGTAAACCCCAGTCTAATAACTATCATAAAGCTAGAAATCGTTACGCTAGATTACACCTGAGAATAAGTAGACAACGGGAAGAACACGCTAAGAGACTAGCGCGTACCGTATGTACTTCTAACGATTGTATTGTCTATGAAGACTTACAGGTTAGAAATCTAGTTCGTAATTCAAAACTGTCTAAATCTATTAGCGATGCTGGTTGGACTCAATTCCGTAGATGGGTAGAATATTTTGGCTGGAAAATGGGCAAGGTTACTATTGCCGTTCCACCACAATACACTTCTCAAGACTGCCCATCATGTGGAAAACGAGTTAAAAAATCTCTATCCACTCGTACCCATGTTTGTGAATGCGGATATAGCGAAGATAGAGATATTGCAGCCAGTATCAACATCCTGAAAAAAGGACTATGTACGGCGGGTCACGTCGGAACTTACGCTACAGGAGATTTGCCCTCTTGGTCAGTTGGTGCAAGCCTATTGGCTAACGGCGAGTCGATGAATGTAGAATCCCCCACTAAAATAAATGATGAAGTGATAACGGAATCAATTATTTAGTGGTGGGAGTGTTCAACATCTATTGTCACTTTTTAAGTAGCAAAAGCTGGATAGTTTCAATAATTAAAATTGCGGCCCACACCAAGATACTAATACCTGCTGCTGCTGCTGCAATATCCTTAATAATTCCGATACGATTATTTTTTTGAGGTTCTACAAAATCACATAAAACTTCGATCGCACTATTAAATAATTCAGCAATCAGCATTAGCCCCATTGCTAACAAGATCAAGCTAAGATCTACCCATTGTCTAAAAGCAAAAGCAATACCTAAGATAGGTACAGATAAAATTACTTTATAGGCAACACTAAAATCAGTTACTACTGCTACATAAAGACCCGCAAAGATAACTTTTATTTTTCGTATGGGATGATAACCAGGTGGACGAAAATTGTTAGGCATAAATCGATAGCATTTGATTATTGGCTAACCAGAAATTTTAATCTCTTGTTCTAATTGATCTTAACGTTAGCGTGAATTGGACTAATGACTAAAAACTAACAACTAAATTCACCAAGGTATTAAGTAAGCTGATAATCAGGAATACAATTATGTTCCATGTAAAAGCGATATTCTGCACAGGCGCGATCGCATTTTTCCTGAGTCCAACCGCAATGTTTTTGTAATGTCTCAGTCAGTATGGGTAATAAATCCATTCCATAATGACCATTCATCGCCAAGGTAGTGCGGCGGCGCATAATATCCACTAGAGTGTGGGCAAATTCGCTTTCAACAGCGTAAACAATCTGTGCTTTGATATCAGGTAAATCTGGGCTAAGAGGCTCGCTTAACTCAGGATTTTCTTTAGTTAAGGTCAAAACCTCTAACGCCTTAGCACCATAGATAGTAAATAGATGGTCGATAGTATTAGTTGATAGAGTTGAACCGTATTCAGTAATTGCCTTTTGGATACGTGCATCGCTGGGCAGGATACAACCAGGCAGAGGTAAAGAGTCAGTTCGACATGGTTTTGGCGATCGCTTCATTCGTTTGAAGATCGCATCTACCATTTCTTCTCCCACATTGCGATAGGTGGTTAACTTACCCCCAATCAGAGTAAAGAAGTTATCAACCCCCTCTTTTCGGTGGTCAAAAATAATATGCTTGCGGGTAATACTACCTGGTTTTTTGCCTTCAGAATTGGGTAAAGGACGCACTCCAGAATAAGTAAACTTAATATCATCCCGCTCTAAATTAGCTGTTGGAATAATATTGTTAGTTTCTCTTAATAAATAATCAATTTCTTCGTTATTAGCTTTAATATTTTCCAGATCATCTTTGTAAGGAATATCAGTTGTACCAATCAAATACATTCCCAACCACGGGACAATAAAGAAAGGACGACCATCAGATTTTGCCTCAACGTAAAGGGTTGAGCCTGGTGCGCCAGGAAAATTACCAACTACAATGTGACTTCCTTTTGTGCTACCGTTTTTTTGCTTATTCCCAATAGGAAAGTCTTTACCAGCTTTGCTACCTAATTTACAAACATAATCAATCCAAGGTCCTGCGGTATTGATTACTACCGCATCAGCACTACCAGAGATAGTAATACTTTCTCCTGTTAACTTATCTTTGCAGACAACATCGGTTATACGAGAGCCTTTTAAAAGAATTTCTGTAACTTCAACATAATTTAGCACCGTTGCCCCTGCATTTTGAGCAGAGATAATATTTTCCAAACAAAGACGCTCCGCCAGAGTTACTTGTCCGTCATAATACTGTGAACCACCGGTTAGATTTTCCCCATCAAGAGAGCGAAATAGCTGTTGAAACTTCGCTTTGGGTAACATCCGATGGACAGGTAGAGTTTTATCAAAGCTAAAAATATCGTAGAGAATCATGCCTACCCAAATCTTCCAATAGGGACGAGAGCGATCGCGATAGATAGGAATAGTCAATTGTAATGGGTTAACCAAATGGGGTGCAGTATGAAGTAAAACTTCTCTTTCTTTTAAAGATTCTCTAACCAGAGGAAATTCAAAATATTCTAAATAACGTAAGCCGCCATGAATTAAACGAGTAGACCAGCTAGAACTTCCGCTAGCAAAATCAGTTTTCTCAATTAAAATTGTTCTTAAACCACGTAAAGCTGCATCTCTAGCGACACCTGCACCATTAATTCCGCCACCAATAATAATTACATCGTAGTCTGTTTGTTGAATTTGAGCAAAATCTCGCATAAGGCAGGGTTTTTTAATTCAATATTTACAATTATTTATTTATAACTTAACTAATATTTGTCATTATTAAATATATTAAACAACAAAAGCAAAGGACATGGTTTTAGTACTGCCATGCCCTCTAATCTCCAATTAGATAAAAAATAGTCTTTCACTCAGAGATTATGCTTTATACCCCTGAAGCTTCGTGCTTGAGTTCTTTAAATTTATCTAAAAGACGATCTGCCCAATATTTAACATCATAAGTGGTTACGGTTTTGTACATTTTCGACATCCGTTCTTTTTGTTCTTCTTTAGACATTACTAAGGCTGCTTCAATGGCTCGATCCATACCGTTAAGAGAATAAGGATTAGTTAAAATTGCTTCGGGTAATTCTACTGCTGCACCTACAAATTCAGATAAAACTAAAACACCATCTTCTCCGCCGTGAGCCACAATATATTCTTTAGCTACTAGATTTAGACCATCCCGTAGGGGAGTTGTCCAACAGATATCAGCAGCTTTATAGTAAGCAATCAAGTGGGGCAAAGGTATGGGCTGAGTAAAAAGGCGGATTGGCATCCAGTCTAGTTTGCCATAGCGACCATTGATCTGACCTACTAGCTGTTCAATTGTGCTTTGAGCCGTTTTATAAACTCGCATTCCTGGGGCGGGTTGCACACAAGTCATCACAAAACTAACTTTGCCATGTAAATCGGGACGACGCTCTAACAAACGACCGTAGGCAGCTAATTTTTCTTCATTACCTTTAACGTAGTCTACTCGCCCTGCGGCAATAATTAGTTTTTTTCCTTGAAGTTCTTCTTTGATTTGATAAAGTCGATTTTTAGTTTCGGTTAGATCTAAAATTGATTCAATATTCTGCGGATTTGTCCCCACAGGGAAAGCATCAATATTAACTAGCTGTCCTTTATAGCTTAACTGAGTTGTCATTTCAGGCTCAGCCAAGGCAATACCCACAGGAGTCATGTGTCCATCTACCGCTTCTTGCTTAAGTACTTTGACTGGCTTCAAACTGCGAGCAACATTAACAAAGTTTTCTGAATAACGGGGGACATGAAATCCGACAATATCACAGCAGAGTAAACTTTCGACGATTTCATCACGCCAAGGCAAAATATTGAATACATCCACCGAAGGAAAAGGAGTATGGTGGAAAAAGGCAATCCGAGCATCGGGTTTTAACTCTCGAATATATTGCGGTGCTAGCCATAGGTTATAGTCATGAATCCAAATTAGAGCATCATCGGCAGCTTCTTCACAGGCAGCTTGAGCAAATAGGCGATTAATATTTTTAAAGTTTTCCCATTCCGCAGTTTCCGAGGTGAAATGATAGGGGAAAGAATGCAGAATTGGCCAAAAAGCTTCTTTAGAAGTGATGTGATAAAACTGTTTTACCTGTTCATCATCTAGAGGAATACGTCGGACATTATAGTTAGCTTCTCCTTCGATGTTAACTCGCTCTTCAAAGCTATCTTTTTGCTCTTCACTGACTTGTTTCCAAGCAATCCATGTACCTTGATTAACGTCAGCAAAGAAACTTTTTAGGGTAGGAACAATTCCATTAGGACTTTTTTTCGGTACATAATGAATTGTGCCATCTTTGATTATTTCGTCGTGGGGTTCGCGATGATAGAGGATAACTAAAGACGATTTCATAATTTTTGATTAGTTAACTATTAATGAACTTGGGGTAGACTCAATTATTTATTACAGCTAAATTATTACTAAAATTTTGATAAAAATTACTTTCAAAGCTTGAAAAACAAGGTGAACTCATAAAGTTTTTGGTGCATATTGTTGATAGCTGTGAGAAAATAGCATTTTTTCAACTTATACTTTGCAACTCATACATTCTTTCAACTCATACATTAGAGGTTGATGCTGAATCTAGGTTTCAGCTCAATATAATTGAATCCTACACCAATTACTGTCCCGAACCCAAATTTGCCTATTCTTTTTAGATGTAGAGACAAAAATTTAAGTCCAGATTTTTTCTTTTTTTCTAGGGCTTTTCTCGGCAATACTCACTTGAACCCTCTTAGAATTTTGTTAAACTAACTTCTATTCTTAACTTATTATGTGCTAACAAGACCAGATAGGCTTAAAGAACTTTAAAAACTTATTACTAAAGAGTTGCCGTGTTTTCTCCTATACATCAGAATAAATTAAGAGAATCACACACTACTATATAGACTAGAGAAAATTGCGTGAAAGTAAAAGTAGACACATCAATTAGATTAGTCCCCAAAGCTACTGGAAAATTATTAGCTTGGGCATCAGGATTAGAAAGTTCAACCAATACTTATCTAGAACAAACTAAGGCTCTATCTCGTAAACTAGGGGCATATTACCGACCTGATGGACTGACGGAAATTGGCTTCTGGGTACCAGGACTAATTAGGGATGTGCTACACGAGAGGGAAATTTATTTAGAAGTTTTTACTCCTATTGAGCGGATTGACTGGCAAGAAAAAGAACAAACCATCAAATTTAGACGCGATCGCTTACACTTAGAACAACAAGGTGAATATATCTGGGGTGTGGTAGCGGGAATGCAGCCAGGAAATCGCGAACAAGCTGGTTCTTTCTACTGGTTACGCTATATCGATCGGGCTGAAAAATTACGGACAATTCGTGACTTAGTCCCCCATTCTCTTCCTTACGGTATTTTCGCTCCTGCCGAGCTATACGATATTGATAGCTTACAAGCAAGTAGAGCAGATTTAGACTATTTCGAACGTACAGCTAAATCTTCTAAACCCAAAATTAAAATTCCTCGTGTTAGCGACCCTAAAAACATTTTACAGATTCATGTGGGCACTGCTTCTGCTGAGGGAACAATTGAAGGCTTAACCCATATTTACAAGGATATTACCGAGAAGCTCAAGACTAAAAAACCTTTAACTCCCAGCGAACAAAATTATATTGGTTACGATGCAATTGAATTGTTGCCAACTGAACCAACAATTGAATATCGCGATGAATACAGTCCAGAAAGTGAGTTTTTTGCTTTTATTGGGGAAGAAGATGATGATGTAGTTGAAATTGAACTATTTAAACCTAACACCCAAGATTGGGGCTACGATGTACCAATTTTGGGTTCGAGTACTACTAATCCCGCCCTACTGGCAACTTTACGCCCCGATGAAGTAGTAGATTTTATTGCCACTTTACATAACTTTCCTACACATCCGATTCAGTTAATTTACGATCTGGTTTACGGACACGCTGATAACCAAAGTGAATTATTGATTGCCAGAGAATTTCTCAAAGGTCCTAATATGTATGGTCAAGATCTTAATCACCAGTTACCGATGGTCAGAGCAATTCTTTTGGAAATGCAGCGACGTAAAATTAACACAGGAGCTGATGGGATACGTATTGATGGAGGTCAGGATTTTCGCTTTTTTAACCCCCTTTCAGGCAGAGTAGAACAGGATGATGCTTATCTACTAGAGATGAGTAATGTTGTTCAAGAAATTAAAGGTCATAAACGACTTTTATTTACCATCTTTGAAGACGGTCGTCCTTGGCCGGAAAAAGGTTGGGAAGAAAAATCTACCTATCGTGAATTGATTGAACTTAAGCCAGAGTCTTATCAATGGGGACCTTTGATTTTTGCTCATAATACTCCTAGTCTTAAAGGGTTTTGGGAGAAAAAATGGTCGCGAGTCATGGAGGTGATGACTATTGGCGATCATTGGATTACTGGCTGTGGTAATCATGATACGGTAAGAAGAGGCAATCAAATTAACGCACAAGAAGTTATTAATTGGAATCTGGGCAAAACTCTTCCTGAAGTGCTGCATAATGCTTACGACAATCCGGCAGTAAATCTTTGGGTAAATTGCTTCAGTCCTGGGTTACCCATGGATTTTATTAACACCACAATGCGCGCTCCTTGGTTATTTTTTCGTAACACAGATGAACAGTATGGAGTCAAAGTCGTTTCCGAAGAGGTAGGCTTTTTGGACTGGCAGATCAATCCTCATTTATATCGGCAGTCCCATTGTTTCCCTCGTTTAAAGACTTTGGGGTTTAAACAGTTAAAACAACTAAGCCAGTTTGGCAAAGCACTACATCATGCTATGATTCAACAGGATTATAATTTGGCTGAAGTAGTAGAAGTTTTACGTTCTTGTACTAATCCCGATACTTACTGTATTGATGACTTGTTGCCACAAGTAGAGTTAATGCGCGGAGGTATGGTACGGTTTCTCAAAAAACTAGACGAGGATCGTTTAAAAAGATTTGCCCTGATGTTTATGGAGGATTGCTATCAGGTTTGTAATGTCTCTAATTATCAATCGCAAGTTGATCCTTTGAGAGCTAAATTTAATTTGACTACTAGAGAATTTCGCCATCAACATTCTTGGTTAGCTCACAATCTTCTTAAAGAAGATACTTTTGATAAGATTAGCAAGGAAGAAAGAATAATTATTTACGGCATACGCCACAATCCTCATCAAGAAGAAGAAGCAGTAGCAATAATCGCTAATTTTGAAGGAGAAGCAATTAAGCTAGATGTGGCAGAAATATTAAAACTCGATCTAGCAGAATGGCAAATTGCGATCGCAACTCCTAATCTCAAAGTAGAAGATCTTACTGACCTTACCTTAGCTAACAGTCAGGGTTTATTGTTAACACGCTCTTCATCACAAGCAGTTAGCAATGAGTAATTAATGAAACGTCGAAGTTAACTATTACTCAAGCATATAACTTGAGAAATCAACAACAATAGCAGTTAGTTCTCTGTTTAGCAGGTAATTTCATGTCTTTACCCATAGTTATTTTAAACTCTAGTTTCAAGATAGTCTTGGAGTTTGTCAATTTACTATGAATGCCTTGTAATTTTAAAATAACAAGTAAGTTACAATTGGTAGACTAATTTTGAAATAGCAATATTTTATCTAAGGCGATCCGTAGGCTAGGGGTCGCCTAATCGCGCTTAAAGCTAAGAGCTTCTAAAATAGATTTACCTGACAATATTCACATTTAATATAAATGAGTAATAATTGGCAACCGTCCCAAGTTGAAAACAAAATTGGCATTAATTTTAAACACGATCAAACTCTACGTCTTGCCTTAATTCATCCTTCCTATGCGAAACAAATTCATGAACCTGAAATCAATAATCAGCGTTTAGAATTTCTCGGTGAGATAATTCTTAACTTGGTAGTGGTTGATTATCTGTTTTGGAACTTTTCTCATTTTCAGATTGGTAAAATTAAAGCATTACGGGACAAAATAACTGAGACAGAAAGGTTAACTAAACTCTGGTATGATTTACAGCTAGGAGAAGCATATCCGTTTTTGGGTTTAAAAGAAGAGCGACATCGCCTCAAAGTAAAACAGCAAAACCCTTTTGAAAAAGCATTTAAAGCTTTGGTTGGGGCGATTTACATAGATAGGGGTTTTTCTCAGGCACGTAACTGGTTGCATAAATATCTAATTGTGCCTTTACTCCAACGCTATTTAAAAGCAGATCTAGAACATTCTGCTTCAGATAAGCAGCTACAGCTTTTGGGAGAAACTTTACTTGATGGGGTGGTGACGGATTATTTATATCGTCAGATTCTTTATGTAAATCCGAGTAAGTTAAAACCGTTGGCTAAGAAGTTAACTTCTAAAGACAGTCAGAGTAAATATTTAAAGCAGTTATCCCCCTCAGCCTGGGCGGAAATTGCTCCCGAGTCAAATAAGCCTAAATCTTTTAAAATCCTGTTAGCAGAAATATATCTGCACTTCAATAGCAGCAATACTAAGAGTGGCTTTCGTCAAACCAGCAGCTATTTTGCCAAACATTTCTTGGATGATGACGAAATTATGCAACGAGCGATCGCTCTATTGCTCAAAGATGGGAAACCTCAAAAATGGATTATCCACAAGGTTATGGGATATCCTAGCAATAAATATAATCAGGGGCGAGAAAAATTTTATGAGCTAATGAGCAAGCCAGATTAAATTAATAACTTTAAAATAACTTATGTTAATCTAAATCAACTTTTTTTGACAATCAGGACAGTTAATTGCTTCCTCTGTATTAGCAATACTAGGATTTACCGTACATTTAAGACGATAATCTCCAGTAAAAAAACGGCATTTTGTACAGGGTATTTGGTGCATTTTTCTAGCTCGAGCTACCGTATCCATTACCAAGCCAGCCAAACTCCAACCGAAAAGACCTAGCAAAAAACAAGCAGTAACAAAACGAAGTTGGAGTATAACCGGTTTGAATAAACTGACCAAATCTACAGCAAATTGCAACACAGCTAATTATTAATTATTTAGAGACCCACTTTATAAGCTTTTATTATGACATATATTAGTTTACTAAATCTAACTATGGGTAATTAGATATTGATTTAGATACGGCTAGAGATAATTTGGAAGATTTGCTTAATTTGTTGCTTGTTGAAAGTTTTAATCAGAGCTACTGCTGCCCCTTGAGGATCTGTAGGTATAGTTACGGTAGAAGTAGTAGCAACACCAGAAGTTTGTCCAGCAGTTGCCGCTAGCTGTTGGAGATTTTTGCTAGGAACAAGGTGATTTGTTTGACCCGAGTGTAAATAATCGCCAGCCTGTTTAATTTCTTTAATAACTACTTGAGCAATTGTACTATAGGGATATTTTTTATTAGTAATTGCTAGTTGAGTAGTTTCTACCAGCTTTTGCCAATTGGCTTCTTCTGGAGCCACCTCACCTAAATGTTTACAAGCAATATGTAGTTTTTGGCGGCTTTCTGGACTGTCTGGCTGTTTAAACAGTTGCAGCATTTGTTTTAAAATTGTTGTCACTTTCTGACTAATGTTGGCATTATCTAATGAGCCACCTGATAATAACTGTTGAAGATATTGATCTAAGAGCGTGAAGTTAGACTCCGCCTGTTGCAGAATTTCTACAGCGTCACTGTCACTAAAATTAGCAGAATTTTCTAAGCGTTCAATTAAATCTTGTAGATGATCGTATCCATTAAGAAAGAGTGTTTCCAGTTTTTGATCGACATCAACTGGATTATCTTTGAGAATTTTAAAAGAATCTTCTAAACGATGAGCAGTTTTTTGGATACTGGTATAACCCAACATCGCTGCACCACCCTTAACTGAATGAGCGGCGCGAAACATTTCGTTCACAGTTTCTGCATCACGAACAGATGTAGACAACTGTAGAATGCCCTGCTCCAAAGTTTGAAGATGTTCTTTTGCTTCTTCTATAAAATACCCCAGAATTCTTTGTTGGTTAGCTGTGTCCAAAGCCTATATCCCCCATTATTTGAACTTTGTAAAAGTGAATATATAAAGCAATATATACCCATAAGTTTATCCCAGACTACTTAAATTGGGTAGTTGATTTTCATTATTCAGTGAAAATGAAGAACGGTTCAACCAAAAAGAGCGAATTCCCGCATTTTTTGCCCCTTGATAATCTTCAATAAAACTATCTCCAATATGCCATGATTTTTGACTAATCAACTGATGTTTTTTTAAAGCAATCTCAAAGATATTTTGCTCTGGTTTGGCAAATCCAGCAACTGAAGAAATAGTTACACTAGTAAAGAATTGAGCTAAATCAAGAGCTTTCAATATCTGATATAGACGACTATCAAAATTAGAAATAACTCCTAGCTCAATTCCCTGTCGTTGCCAATTCTCTAAACAAGGGAGCACATCAGGAAAAACATACCAAGGTTCTTTTGTTGCAAAATATGTATACAGTTCCCGAGAAAAATCAGCGAAATTACTGAAATTATTCAGTAATTGTGCTTGAAAAAATGTATTTTGAATTACATTTTTCCACCAGATGAATTCTTGTTTAGTAATTGTTTCTAATTCTATTCCAGGAAATGCCAAGGGAGGAGAAGCTTTAAAAGCATTTATAAAAGCCTTGTCAAGCAGGGCAGCATCAGTTTTTACACCATATTTGAGAGCAAATTGTTGGTATATTTCGCCGACACTACTTTTAAGATCAAATAAAGTCCCCATCGCATCAAGAAAAATGACTTTGGGTCTGGTGTTGGTTGATGATTGAGTGCTCATTGTGAAGAATTAATCTGATTGACTAGATTAGTCTGAACCGTATGTTGTATTGCTGCGGTTAAATTATCGATCGTTTGTTGAAGAGAGAGGGACTGATGAAGAGGGGAATTATCTTCTGGGCAAACTCCACAATTACTTTGATAAGCTTGCCAATATTCTTTGAGGTTAATCGGTGTACCAATTTTGACTATCACCTGTCGTAATCCTTTAGATTTGGGGCGATCGATTTGAAATACTTCTCGCTCCAGTCTATCTAAAGTAGCCAAAAATCTTTCTGGTGTGGGGTTGGCAGCAACATAACCATCATAAATAGCATCAAAATTGAGTAAACGAATAGTAGTCTGCTGAATGTGCTGATAATCTATGGTTGATTGTGGGGATAGCTCTATTAAATTAGCTAAAATTGACTGAACTTTGTAGACTCGTTCTCGATTGGGAAGCTCAGTTGCAGGAGTTATGTTTAGTTGTTCTTCGCAATAATTTAACAGATGTGTCCGCAGAGTTTTGATTCGCTGATTCCAATCTTCTTCTGGAACAGAATTTATACTATATTCTGTTTCTAAATTGGTTAACAGCCTAGCCGCAATGGCTCTCAACCGCAGGTAAAAATCATCTTCTGTTGGCTGAATTGATAAAGCTGTTTCTAAACGGCTGAGAGTTTTAGCAATTTCGCGCTCCATCGTCCCAGGATAAAGATATCTCAGACTAACAGGAACTAAATAAAAATCGGGGATAGTAGTTTCTTGTTTTGCTAATTTAGCGATCGCCTTAAAAGATAGCTCAATTGCTCCTGAACGAAAAGGCATTACGGTATCGTTTTGATAGGAACAACCCCCCTCAGGAAAAATTACTAGCTTGCACTGTGGTTGCTGGAGTATTTTGAGAGTTTGTACAATACTAGCGCGATCGCCAACTCCCCGACGAATGGAGTAAGCTCCCACTTTTTGCATCAGTTTACCGATCAAGCCTTGAAATACTTCATAAGCTACAACATAATGAAACAATTGTCCGACGTGTGCTGATAAGAGAAATATTACTAGTCCATCATCCAGATTAGAATGATTAGGCAAATAAACCACCCTCTGATCTCCAATTTCCCTTAATTTGGCCACATCGCGATCGTCAATTACTAGCCTAATTTTGTAACCAAAGTAAACTACAAGATAAAAAATACTTTGAATTAAACGAGTAAGCAGAGGATTTTGTTGGGGTGGGAAAAATTTGGCATCAGAACTAGAAGTATTGGGCATAGACTTAATTTTTGGTAACTTTCAACTCTTATAGAGACAATAATTCCACTATAGGTTGAGTAATCCAATTAAGTCCGACTGTTAGCTGATGTTTTAAAGTTGGTAGACGATAGAGATAAATTAAACGACGAGCTACATAAGCCATCGGACCATCTAGCTTTAGACCCAAGCCGTTAATAGTAGCATTGTCTATCCCTAAGGTCATCATTTCCCCCAAAGGCTGATAACGGAAAGACAGCAAAGGGCGATTAGTAGCAGCTGCCCACAAGTTCCAAGCGCAATAGTCTGACTGCTGAAAAGCCACTTGTGCCGTTGCTGGCAAGGGTTTCCCCTCAGTATCGTAACAGTCAGCAACATCCCCTAGGGCATAAATATCATCTCTACCTTGGACTTGCAGGGTTGATTCAATTTTTAGCAATTGTTGGTCGTTTTTGGCTAAAGGCAGCTTGTCGATCAACTGCGATACCTGATTTCCCACAGTCCACAACACTAAATCTACAGGAATTATGTCAGTTTGTCCTTTATAAACGAGAGAAATACTGTCAGCTGTTACCTGTGCCACTTCTGTTTCTAAATCTTGCCAAATATGATTTTTTTCTAGGGCTTTGATCGCAGTTTCACGATTAAAATCGGAACTATCTTTGAGGATTTGCTCCCCGCGATCTATGATACGAATCCTACCTTTTTCACCCAATCGATTTGCGAGTTTACAGGCTAACTCTACTCCACTGTACCCACCGCCAACTACCGCAACCCTTATTTTATCGGGGTTAGCCTCTTCTAATAATCTTAATTTTTCTTGCAGACGATAGGCATCACTTAGAGAACGGAAAGGAATAGCGTGTTCTTTTGCTCCTGGAACAATATCAACAGGAGTTTTGCCCCCAGTAGAAAGAACTAATTTATCGTAGTCAATTTTCTTGTCGCCATCTAGAGTAACTTTTTTGGCTTCAATATCAATATCAGTAACAGAACTCTGATGAAAAATAATTCCTGTATTTGCCAACAGTTCAGCAAAAGGAGGCGCAATTTCCCAACTTTGCATCTCTTCGGTAATCAGTTCATATAATAGGGGTGAAAATAAAAAGCGATCGCTTTTATCAATTAAGGTTATTTCTGGTTTTTGTCTGCTTTCCCAAGGTAATTCATCAAGGCGCAGGGCAGTATATAAACCACCAAAGCCACCGCCAATGATACAAATACGCGATTTTTCGCTCATAAGACTATTTACTTCACGCCAACTATTCTGATTGAACCCACGTTAATTCTAGCTAAGTCTGAATTTTAAGGGGAGAAGAAAAAGGATTAAACAACAGTAGCTAGTAGCCTAGTCTTTAATCCCAATCTGTTTTACCGTTTTGTCTAGTTGTTGCCCTAAAAGTTTTAGAACGTAAATGTAGTTCTTAATGCACCGATAAAGATATCGTCGTTGTCATTATTCTGGTTAGGAGATGCTAGCCAGATAATGCCAGGAGTAACAGAGATATTATCGTTCAACTGATACTTATAAAAAGCTTCCACATGAATTGGCACATCATTGGTAATGGTTTCATCATCATCATCACCATCAGCATCAATTGCAGTTAGGTAAGGTTCAGCACCGACAATTAGCGCAGCGATATTACCTTCTTTGATAATATCTGATACAACAAGAGCAGCAGCATAGTTAAATATAGTTGCACTGCCGTTATCATCATCACCATCATTAATAATATTGACATCGGTATAACCACCCCAGCCACGAAGACTAATTGTCGAGGTAAGATCCAACTCAAATTGTGCGCCTATCGAGTTTGTAGCCACGGGAGAATCAGTAACACCAACACCTCTCAAGTTAGCTGCATTAGT
>JASJDX010000271.1 GCA_030064975.1 Pleurocapsa sp. MO_192.B19 | reverse complement strand
AAATAAGTTCGGCCTTTTTGAGTTGATTATTGAGTCTCCACCGTTATCTGTTGGGTATCTTAGGCCGAACTTATTTCTGAACAGGCCCTAATGCTACCAGGTTCTCTTCGCGCTCCGAGGGCGGCATCAGCCACATAGACTTCAGGTTGGGCGGCTTTCCACTGTTGCTGAAATTCCGCAATCACTTCGGTGAACACAGCTTGGTCAGTATCGTTACCATTACCCACTCGTAAGTACAAGGGCACATCGCCATCTCCGCTGGTAATCAGTGCGAGGGTAAACTGCTTGAGATCGGGTCGATAGTCTCTCGAATAGCCGTGGGTAATTTCAATCGGTACTGGTTCGGCATTTTCTTCGGTTTCTGCCTTGTCTGAGTCTTGGTGCTCACTGGATTGCTCTTCTGGAGCCATCTCAGTCGAGGTGGTTTCTGGCTGAGCATTAAGGTATTCCCCCTGTACACACATACTGCTACTGTCAAGGTGGGCTTGTTTAATGCTTACCCCGAACCGTTTCACTGCCGCCAAAGCGATCTCCACAAACACAGGAGTTAATCCTTTCTTATAGAGCTGGTCGAGGACTCGACCGATACGACTATCATTAAGGTGTTCTGGTTTCACACCTGGACCAATCAGATGTTCGGTGGCTTTGCCCACGAAAAATTGGCTAAATAAGTACAACGGTGCTGTCAGGAAGCCTAAGCAGTTGAGAATCAGGGCTTTGACCACATGCCCAGCACTTACTTCTTCTAGGGGATGGGTCCCCAGCAAGCGATCGATAATTTCGACAATTCCGATCTCATCTACGATGCCTGCAATTAGTCCCAGATGGTCGATGTCCTGAACATCGATTTCAATAGGTTGGTTCTGGTTCAATGGATGAAATTGAAAGACTTTCAATAAATATCTCATCCTTTAGCCAACCTGCTGAATGTAGGCTCAAAAACTAGATATTTTGATGAAGGCTTGTCATTAAAATCACAAGAAGCGATCGCTATAAGTAATGTCTAAAATATATTACTTTGCGTAATATCTTACGGTTCGCTCATTTTTTCTGAAGTTAGAAAAATGACAACTTGTTCGCGAAAAAGCGATTCGCGAACAAAGCCCCAAAAAGGATAGGTGATGGGCAAGGGGCATTCATAAAGGTTTTGGTATTATTTATGTGTGAACCGATAACCGTTGATGAGCTACCCTTTCTCCTAGCACAGCTCAAACTCATGGGAGTTCCACAGCTACTCGCTCAACCTTAACTGGCAGCTGGCAGCAATTCTCATTTTAAAAAAGCAACAAGCGATAGAGACAAAAATAAAGCTATAACAGTTATGTAAAAGCGATCGCGAAGCAATACTGTTTGTTTAAGCAGAAAATATGAGTAAATGGAAGATTGTTTAAACTAATCTCCATGCAACTTCCGAAATTGACTCTAGTTCCTCCGAAAATCCAATCAGGCGACTTATTTCCAGCACTCGAATTGGTTAGGATTTACTGGCAGTTTGCGTGTCCTACGTCGCGCTATTCCTTTGTTTCAACAGGTCACAACTCCTACCCTTCCTCTGTTTGTCAGTTGGTTAATTGAAGAGATGTTAGAGCAAGAGATTCCACCCAGACAAGGCAGGACTAATCCCCCAGTGGTTAAAAAGCGCACCGCCACACAGCCAAGGGCTGAAGACGCGACTAGCGTCGCTTGCCTGCTTCGCAGGCTGTCCGAGGTTTCCTCGGCGTTAGGACGGAGCAAGAAGCCTCGCTCCAAATTCAAGAGCAAAAAACGCTCACATAGAAGTGGCACAATTCAACTTCAACCACTCACCCTTGCCCCCGTTCCATCGGCTGCTTACAAATTGGCGATCGCTATAATTAAAAAGTTGTAATACACTATTATCAATGCCTTTATCCCTACACAAGAGACTTAAAGCATTCTATTCCTCTACTTTTTGTAGATTATTTCCTCCTGATTCCTAACGTGTCTTTTCTAGCGATCGCCTCTAATAAGTAAAGTAGGGATATTTCCATTTCCCGACTTTATTCTAATCTTGTAGGTTCTACTTCATCGGGGTGAACAATTGTAAGCTTTTTAATCTTAGTAAAGTCTTTGGGATTAAAAGTTAATACGTGACTGATTTGATTGGCGATCGCCACTGCCATCAATCGCGCATCATGGGTTCTTTTCCCTTTGATTTGATATCTAGTGACTAACTCTAACCATTGTGCCAAAATAGCCTCGGTTTCTTCTATTAGAGTAAATTGACTTATAAGTTGATTGATTTTTTTCTCTGTTTGTTCGACACTCCATCCCAGTCCATTAACCTCTATCGGACGGGTCGCAACCACCCAAAATTCAATCAAAACTTGGGCTGTAATTAAACATTCATCTCCTTGAGCAATCAGACTAGCAACCGAATTGACTGCTAGATCGTAGCAGGGTGAAGTGCGATCACTTGCTCTTAGTAAAATATTGGTATCGAGTAGGTATTTAGTCACAAAATTATTTTGAATCAATCTTCGCTGTAGATACTGTCGCGACTTAACGCTTCATCGGGCAGTCCAGGACTATCATCTGGATTATCTGAAGCCCAATCGATCCATTCTTTAACTCGTTGCGCTCTTAATTGTGATTGATTCTTTTGCAGTGATTTTTGGGCTATAAAATCGACAAAATCCAAAACTTCTTGCTGTTGTACTGAGTTTAGACCACGCCATTTATCGATTAATAATTGTTCGCTATTCATTTTTTCACTAAAAATAATCTCCCTACTTTTACTTTAAAACACTTGAGATTAAACTAATTATCTAACAAGATTCTAAATAGTTTAACCGTCCACTAGATACATGATTGTTGATCCTTATTTTTAGGATTATGCTGTAGGTATCTTTTTGCCACCTGCATTAAAACCAATATTAAATGGAAGAACTCTTTCAAATTACTAATGTTTTTGCCGTAATTAATGGACTACTAGTCACTGCTCTTGGTGCTACTGAAACTGCAAATAACAGTCTAAAATTAGGGTTATCTATAGGTGGACTAGTTGTATCAATAGTTTGGGTTATTTCAACCTATCAATATACACATTCAGCCGTTGAGTTATCAAATTATTCAAATATAATTGCTTATGTGCTGCCAGGGATATTTATTTGCTTGGTTGATATCATCGGCAGTGCATATGTTTGGAGTAAGAAATTAATTGCGTATACCTACTCAATTAACCAAATCGTCCAACATACCTGTAACTTCGCCTTGTAGATTCTGCCGATTATCGTCGTAGATCATTAAGATATTGAGGTTACTGTGTCTCGATAACTTCTGAACTTTCCTAACATCACCATTTGTCAAGTTGAGAGCTTCGGTAATAGAATTATGTCTGATTCTATGGGGAGACATAACCTTGTCCAATACTGTTCGGTTAAGCTAAAAAGATGAGTTAATAAGAGTAGTTGTGATAAAAAGCGCATGAAACTGCCACCTTTAACTCTTATTGCCCCAAAAATCCAAGAAGCGTGAAATATTTCCTGCATTGGAATTAATCATGTCTCATCAAGCAATTGAAGAGGCAATCGTCGAAACCAACAGTCAAGAAAAGCGTCAAGTCGCTTCGCTCCAATTCGCTCATTAGTTATTTATATATATTTATTGGTGCAAAATTGTTTTAGAGACGAGACGAGTTTTCTTGCGATCGCCTTTAGATAAGTCTTTGCCGATCTGTAAGCGAGTAGCGTTAGCTTGCAAGACAGTTGCCCCTTCCTTATCTCCCAATTGTAAGGCAGTTTTGGCAGCAGTTTGTAGCATAGTGGCTGCTCCAGAGCGATCGCCATTCTGCAATTTACTTTCTGCAATCTGAGTTTGACGGTATTTAGCCAAAGTCAAAATATGATTTTGTACCATATCGTTGGGTTGAGGTTGGTACTGATTTTGAGAATCTACTTCAATTACCAAAATATCTGAATGCAGATTCTTTTGATTTGACCCAGGATCGTCATAACGAAGCTGTACTGCAGCAATTTTATTTGTTCCTGGGGGCAGTTGATTAATGTAAAAGTTAATTAAAATCACCCGTGGTCGATCCATCATCAAATCTCCCAGGCGCACAGTAAAATAGTTACCTTCAAGTTTAATAGGTAATTCTATAGTTTCGGGAGCTACTTGAGCAACAGGCTTTAGTTCTGCCAGTCTAACTTTAGGCATTAACTCAACAGTAAGACAACTATTAGTTAAACCCACAGCTTGAGCGCGGGCAAACAACCTCTCAAACTCCAAAGTTGCCTGATTTGGTTGTTCAATATAAACTAAAGTTCCCTGTGCTGAATCAGAAATTTGCTCTAAAATATCTTGATTCCAATGTTCCCCAAAACCAAGAGTATCAATAGTAACGTTATACTCTGCTGCTAATTCTGCTAATTTTAGACAACGAAGATTATCTCCATGTTCATTTTCGCCATCGGTAAGTAAAAAGATGCGGGAAACACAGTGTTGATTGCTAACAGCGACTTCTTTAATACCCAAGCGCATTCCTTCATCAATAGAAGTTCCGCCATCGGCAACCATGAGTCTAATTTTTTGTTTAATTGGTTCAATGTTGCCAACTAACTGGTTGGGAACAACTACTTTTGCTCGATGATGAAAGGTAACAATGCTAATGCGATCGCCTGGTTTAAGTTTTTCGATAATACCAATGGCGGCTTTTTTAACCATTTCTAATGGTTTTTCTGCCATTGAACCACTACGGTCCAAAACTAAACATAAATTTAATGGTAAATCCTTCCCTGGACTATCGGCAATAGCTGATATTCCTAAAGATAGCTGACGCTGACTACTGTTTATTTGGGAATCAATATTAACATCGCTTAGATAAGACTGTATACCAACTCTCATAGCTGTTAGGAAATATAAAATATAAAGCTTATGACTCTATGATATGAGTTTTCACTATTATCGCTGTCGATCTAAAAAACTCAAAAAGGGGTATAAATTACAAACACACTCTTTAAGCTCATTCTACGCATAAATGACGTAGGATTTTGTGCGTCCAACTTAAACTGCGCGGGTTTCCCACGCAGTCGCGTACTTACGGGTATCTAATTGTTGTCAAAGCTCGCCGAATCCCTAAAAAGGGATATTTAATTAGCAAGCGGAGGTTTAATTTTTCAATCTACTCAACAATTTACTCAATATTAATAGAAGTAGGAGAAGAACCACTACCCCTATTACTATTACTAGAACCCTGCCGAAAATCTGCATAGAGGCGATCGCGCCAAGCAAAAAATGGTTCAAAGGTAATATTGTCGCCTAACCCTGGAATACCTTTCCCTTTTAAGGGATCGGGAATATCCAAATAAGAACCTGCGGGAAATTTCAACAAAATACTTAATCCTGCTACTGCCAAATCAGCTAAGGTTGGTTTATCTCCCGTTAAGTAGGGTTGATGCTGCAAAATTAGACATAAAGCTTCTAAATCTTGAGTCAGGCTTTTTTTAGCCTCTTTGACCGCATCACCACCAAAACCCACACCAGTACCCAGAGCATCCAAAAGTTCTCCAGGAATTGCCCCCACTGCTGTTTTAACTAAATCTGGTGTGTTGGCTGGCAATACAGAAGTCCGAAAATTTTGATTCTGATTTAAAGCACCAATAAAAGCTTTACGTCCTTTAAGACCAATAGAAGCATCTGCCCATTCTTCCATTAATAAGCACTGTCCTTTTGCCAGAGTCTCAGTAGGTATAATTGGACGTTCGGGATATCTACGTTCTAGGTATAGGGCAATTTCTGTTGAGTCAGAAACGTAAGTGCTACCATCTTTAAGTACTGGCACTTGGTAACTGCCAGATTTCTGCATTAATTCAATTTGTCCAACACCTGGGGTAACTTCAATTTTGCGGTATTCTAGCTGTTTATAGTCAAGAATGAGGCGAACTTTCTCTGAATATTGAGATAGCTCAAATTGGTATAGTTCTAGCATCAAAACTCCTTATTATCCGATCAACTCTAACGATTGCTATGTTAATGTAGCGTGTTTCAAAGATTGGTAACATCATTCTTCAGTCTAGATATACTGATTGACATGGCGGCAAAATCATCTACTTGTCTTTAGAAAATCTGGTTTAAGAGTGTTGATTTAATACACGAATAAATTCTAGAGGTAACCCATCGATATCGGCGACAAAAGCAACTTCGTAAACAGACTCACCAATTATCTGTTGTTCAGGTTCAAGTAAGATTTTGAGGGGTTGTATTAGTTCGGGGTTAGTTGCACTAGCGATCGCCATTTTATCTTGTAAATCTGTCAGCCAAGTAGATAAATCGGCAGCTAAATCAGTCAAGTCGAAAGACAAATGGTAGTAGCCGACATAATGCTCATCATTAAAAGCATCAGGGGCAGGTTTGGGTTCGGGAATTTGGATCAATTCAATTCTGCCTCCTAGTCCTGTCATCCAGCAGGCTAAGGTATATCCTGTGGTGAAACGCTCTTGGACAGCAAAGCCCAGGTGTTCGTAAAAAGCGATCGCTCGATGGATATTTGCCGTGCGAATCGAGGCATGGTGCATCATGTCACAGTTACAAGAATTAATTTAATTTTAATTTAATAATTGGTTTATTCAAATAGAAAGCGATAAGGATAATGTCGGGGTACTCCTGGTTCTTTTTCTAAGGTAAAGTTGATAATTTCCCAACAAGGTTCGGAATTCTCTTCTGGGCTAAAGCTGATCGGTAGTCCGTAAAGTTTGGGGGACTTAAAATCTGAGCTTTCTCGCCAAGGGTGACTATGGCCCAGATAAGAACTAACTAAATCGCGGTAGCGATTAGCAATAATGACTCTAGTAGCCCGATAGCCTTCGGTATATAGTCCATCTAGGGCTTCATGAATTTCAAAACGGATGCCGTCGGGATGGGTGTGTTGACGATACCACTGATTCTCCCAACGTCGCCAACGTCTCCCTGAAGGAAGATGAATTAATTCTTTGATTTTGGGATCGGCTTCAAAGGCACCATGACGAGTACAGAGATAGGTATCTGTAAGAGTTAGAGCAGGAATTATTTGTCTACAGTGGGGACAAACAATTTCGGGACCAAAAACAGGATATTGTAATGCTAAATTCATATATTAAATACTTTTTCTCTTACCTTATAACACGGCTTACTATTATTAAGGTTAATTGTCTTGGTCTCGTCAAATACATTATTTCAAATTTTAGATCATGACTCAAGCTCAAAATTTTTATTGGTCTGACCCAGACTTATCTCAAGCTGCTTTTGTTGCAGCTAATGCAACAGTGATCGGAGAAGTATCTTTAGCGGCAGGTTCTAGCATCTGGTATGGGGCAGTAGTTAGAGGGGATGTGGAAAAAATTGTGATTGGGAAACATACCAACATTCAGGATGGAGCAATTTTACATGGAGATCCTGGTAAACTAACAATTTTAGAAGATTATGTGAGTGTTGGTCATCGGGCTGTAATTCATTCTGCCCATATTGAAACTGGTTGTTTAATTGGTATTGGGGCAGTAATTCTAGATGGGGTGAGAGTAGGTGCAGGTAGTATTGTCGGTGCAGGTAGTATTGTGACTAAAGATATTCCAGAGCGATCGCTAGTTATGGGCGTACCCGCTCGTAAAGTTAAAGATATTAGCGATGAACAAGCCGCAGAACTTGTAAAACATGCCCTAAACTATGAAAAACTTGCCCAAGTTCATGCAGGCACAGGAACAGACATTGGTTTTAAATAGGGTTTACTGAAAAAGTAATTAAAAATATATCATTAAATTTATTAGTCAATAATACTTATATATAAAATACTTATTTAATTAATTCAGTATTTATACAGGCTGATTGTAGTAATTTATTTTCTAACAATAAATACTGAGCTATATTTAAAACAAAGTATTTACTATTAAGTAGTATCTAAGCTATTTAATAATTGTCTCCATATTATTTCTTAGCATTAATTACTGATATTTTCATACTTTGCAATATATTTTTTATCTTTAGTTTATTTGAATCTAGGAAAATCACTGAAATGTTTAAATGAGCTTTATATAAAAAATATAAAAAGAATAGAATAATTACTAATTTCAATATTAATAAATACTCAATAACATTAAACAGATACAGTTGCGTGGAGTATTTAAAATAATAAACTTATGGCAATAGATCTAACGGGTCAGTTCTTTAACAGCATTCAACAGAATATAAGTAAAGGGCAAGGTTTAAATCTTGATTTTACTGTTGCTAATAACGGCGATGAAGATGTCCAGCCATTTTCTTTTGATATTGTTCTCTCTAGAGATAATGAAATCAGCAAAGATGATTTTAGACTTGGTACTTATGAGATCAAAGAAGGTCTAAAAGCTGGAGAAAATTCGGGTACAAAGAGCTATCGTTATTCAACCCCTGCTGCCAACAACCCATTTTGGCTAGAGGATAATGATTCATATTATGTAGGGATTAGAATTGATCCCGAAAACGATATTTTAGAATCTAATGAGGCCAATAATAGCAATCAAGGTTCAAGCTCAGATGTTGATAGCATCAATGTTATTGAGTTTGGAGCTTCAGATCTCAGAGCTAGCTTCATGGGACTTGGTCAACAACGAATCCAACCAGGAGGGAAATTAGATCTCAGTTTTACTGTAGCTAACGACAGCGAAGAATTCGCCAATCCTTTTTCAGTTGGTATTTATATCTCTAATGATGAAAATATCGATCCAGAGAATGATGTCAAGCTTGGTACCTATGACATCAGAAATATGATTAACCCTGGAGAGGATACAGGAGTTAAAAGCTTTAGTTATGCCACACCTGAGCTTGGTAATGCATTGTGGGGCAATGGCGACGGCAACTATTATATTGGTCTCGATATTGACGCCAAAGATGAAGTCAAAGAAACCAATGAAGATAACAACATTAATCAAGGTGTAGCCTTAGATTATGTTGGATTTGAGATGGATGGGCTAGATAGTGTTGCCGATTTAGCTGGAACTAGCTTTGAAGCACCAGAAACTTTTGAAGCTGGAGATACTATTGAGGTAGAGTATGAAATTACTAACCAAGGTGGTGCAGATGCTAATTTGTTTGCCGCAGGTTTCTACTTATTTACAGAAGACTATCTAGCCAATAACGATCATCTAAGTATTGAAGATGTTCCTGAGGTTTATTTCCTCCAAGGCGATCGCGATTCTTCTTTAATCAATCTTGAGCCTGGCGAAAGCACTGGCACAATGACCACTGAGCTTACTATTCCTCAAGAGTGGGCTGGCTTCTCTGGCGAAGGAGAGTATTATCTAGGTTTCGAAGCTGATGTCTTTGATGATGTTGTTGAAAGCAATGACTTCAATAATAGCCTCACTGGAGAGATGGTTGATTATAAAAAGGTCACCATCGACGCTCCTGTTAATAACACAGTAGATTTGGTTGGGACACATTTTGAAGTTGTTCAAGACCAAATTATGCCAGGACAACTGTTTGATCTCGGCTTTACCATTGCCAATGAAGGAATGGCAAGTATTGATGACTTCCAGTTCGACCTTTATCTTTCCCAAGATGAAAGTATCTCAGCCGATGAAGATGTTTATCTTGGTACATACAATGTTAGAGATGGTATAGCAGGTAATAGCGACTTTGGATTAAGAAGTGCGCGTTACCGAGCGCCTGAAATGGAAGATGCATTTTGGTCAAAAGGTGATGGCACATATTATGCAGGGATGATCATCGATCCCCAGAACGATATTGCAGAAACCAATGAAGATAACAACAGTAATCTAGGCCAAGATTTAGAAGGTAAAGATTTAGATTCCGCTAAAACTAATGTAACTGGATTGGGTGCAATAGCAGACTTAAAAACTAATGGTAGTTTTGATGTTATGCCAGATACTATTGCTACTGGAGAAACTTTTGAAGTCCAGTACGATATCTTCAATCAAGGTGATGCTAGTGCAGACTTGTTTGCCGCAGGTTTCTATATCTTCAAAGAAGACTATCTAACCAACCATGATGCGTTGAGCGTCGAAGATGTACCTGAAGTTTATTTCCTCCAGGGCGATCGCGCTTCTTCTCTAATCAGTCTTGAGCCTGCTACTGGTACTGGTGTAGTAACTACCGAACTAACTATGCCTACAGATTGGGCTGGTTTTGCTGGTGGTAGTGGTGAATATTATATTGGTGTTGCCGCCGATCCTTATAATGACATTGCTGAAAGCGATGAAATGAATAATAGTCTTCAAGGCACAATTTTTGATTACGAAAAAGTAACTATCAATGTAGGAGAAAATGTAGAAGAACTCTAACTATAAAAACTTAGATAAATCATAAACCACGTTACGAATACCTGAAAATACCCTCAATTTTTCTAATAGAACTTGGGCGCTCGCCTAAGTTCTTTCTTTTGTTTTAAGAAGTTTAGTTGGAAATAAAGATCTATATTAATTTTGTATCTCGCTAACTGCTGATTGATTTTATGTCTCATCCCCTCTACGTAGCTTTTGTTTGGCATCAACATCAACCCCTGTACAAATCACGAGAAGCAGACTCAGATGCTTGGGGACAGTATCGTTTACCCTGGGTGCGTCTGCACGGTACTAAAGATTACCTAGATTTAGTCCTAATGTTGGAGCGTTATCCTAAATTGCATCAGACGGTAAATCTTGTACCTTCTTTAATGTTGCAGTTAGAAGATTACGCCGAAGGAGAAGCGATCGACCCTTACTTAGCTCTAGCATTAACTCCAGAAGCTCAACTCAAGCCTAAAGATAAACAATATATTATTAAACACTTTTTTGATGGCTACTATCACACTTTAGTTGAACCCCATCCCCGTTATGCCCAACTGTATCATCAACGGCAGGATAAAGGTGCTGTTTGGTGTTTGGAAAATTGGACAAATCAAGACTACAGTGATTTACTAGCATGGCATAATCTAGCTTGGATTGACCCCTTATTTTGGGATGATGCAGAGATTGCAGCTTGGCTAAAACAAGGCAAAGATTTTACTTTAAGCGATCGCCAGAGAATCTATTCTAAACAAAGAGAAATTATTAGTCGGATTATTCCTCAACATAAAAAGATGCAGGATCGGGGGCAGTTAGAAGTGATGACTACTCCCTATACTCATCCGATTTTACCTTTACTGGCGGATACTGATGCTGGTCGAGTAGCTGTACCAAATATGATTTTGCCAGATCGCCGTTTTCAATGGTCAGAAGATATTCCCCGCCACTTGAGTATTGCTTGGGAGATGTATCTGGATCGCTTTGGGCAAGAGCCTTATGGTTTGTGGCCCTCAGAACAGTCTGTTAGCCCGACAATTTTGCCTTATATTACTCAGCAGGGTTTTAAGTGGATTTGTTCCGATGAGGCAGTTTTAGGTTGGAGTATGAAGCATTTTTTCCATCGTGATGAGGCGGGAAATGTTTATGAACCAGAGTTGCTCTATCGTCCCTATAAGTTGGAAACTGACCATGGAGATCTGGCAATTGTTTTCCGCGATCACCGTCTGTCAGATTTAATTGGCTTTACCTATAGTGGTATGAATCCCCGTAATGCAGCGTCAGATCTCATTGGACACTTAGAAGCGATCGCTCGTTCTCTCAAATCTCATCAAGATAATCCCGATACTGCTTTACAAAAACCCTGGCTAGTAACCATCGCCTTGGATGGGGAAAACTGCTGGGAATACTATCCCCGTGATGGTCTACCTTTTCTAGAAGCTTTATACCAGAGATTGAGCCGTGACGAAGATATAAAGTTAGTAACGGTTAGAGAATTTATTGAACAGTTTCCCCCCACAGAAACAATTCCTGCTCAAAAGTTACACAGTGGCTCTTGGGTAGATGGTAGTTTTACGACTTGGATCGGCGATCCTGTAAAAAATCGTGCTTGGAATTTACTGACAGAAGCACGGGAAACCTTAGCCAGACATCCTGAGGCTACTGAAGAAACTAATCCCGAAGTTTGGGAAGCTCTGTATGCAGCAGAGGGTTCAGACTGGTTTTGGTGGTTTGGGGAAGGTCATTCTTCTAATCAGGATGAAATGTTCGATCAACTATTCCGCGAACATATCTGTGCCATTTATCAAGCATTAGATGAGCCAATTCCTGAAAATATCTATCAGTCGGTAGACAAACACGAAGTAAAAGGCGATCGCGCTCCCCAAAGCTTTATTCATCCAATTATTAATGGCATCGGTGATGAACAGGATTGGGATCGTGCAGGTAGAATCGAAGTCGGTGGCGCAAGAGGAACAATGCACCGCAGTAGTGTAGTACAGCGCTTATTTTATGGTTTAGATCACCGTAATTTTTATCTTCGTTTGGATTTTAAAGCAGGGGTTCAGCCAGGAAAAGATATTCCAGGGGAATTACATTTACTATGGTATTACCCTCATGTCGCTAACCATAATAGTCCTGCACCCATCGCTAGTTTGCCTGATGAAGCTCCTTTAAACTATCATTTTCATCATCATTTAGGTATCAACTTAATTACCGAGTCAGTCTGGTTAGAAGAAGCCCAAGAGCATTGTCAGTGGCATATTCACGCCTGTCGTGCCGAAGCAGTATTCGATCAGTGTTTAGAAATTGCAGTTCCCTGGGCTGATTTACACATTGAACCAGATTATCCTTTGGAAATACTAGCTATTTTTGCCGATCATGGTGAGTTTCGCAGTTATGCTCCAGAAGATAAGTTTATTACCTTACAAGCACCCTAAGTTAGTAAATTCTTTAATTTCGTTGGCGTTGGTGAATGCGTAATGCTATTACTGCGTTTTCTATTTCCGAAGAAGTAAACCTGGATCTAAAAAGCGCGTGGGCTACGGTCGGGTTTCCCGACCTTGTAGAACCACGTAAGAAGCTTAAAGCTTATGGCGTAAAGCTTAAAGCTAGGAAAAATAATCCTCTGTAGAACATTACTTAATAAGCAACGCCATTTCGTTAATCCTATGAAAACTATAGTTGTTGTGGCTAGTTAGTTTTCTAGGATTAGCGATGGTCTTAATCTTATATTTTGATATTTTGGCTCAAGTTTGTGATGTATTAGAGAAGTTAATTGTAGATAACGCTATATTTTGAAACCGATAAAACAAAAACTCATTTTTAAAATCATGATCGTCGCAAACGTGTCTAATTAGCCTGTACCCTAATAGACTTTGCCCTAAGATGATCGCCTCTTGTGTGGAAATACCTTTAGTCTCTACTAGCCAATCCACCAACTCCGAACCAATAAAACATTGTCGATAAAGTCTCAGGTTGTACCAACGGTTTTTAATTTCTACTCCTCGATCAGCTTGTATTTCACGAGCCAGGGAATAAGCTTCTTCTAAGGACAATGAGGATAGTTTATGCAACACGCCGTTTTTAACAATAATTTTTCCCGACTCAATTAAATTGTATAAAGTTAAGTGTGATTGGTCTGGATTTTGACTCAACCAGTCGTCAATTAAAATATTTGCTTCAGCAACAGGTAATTGATAAAGGGAAGAAAGCAGTATATTAGGAAATTTTCCATCTATGTGCATTTTGTTTAGCTATTACTATAATTTTTATTTATTATTAGATATTATTAGACTACTATTAGACTGTAAGATTTTAGAATACCCAAATACATCTGAATTATATATAAATTATTTTTCACCTGATTACAAAAAATGGGGTGCCAATAGTTTATTTCTTATTAGAATAATATGCGTTTTAGATAGATCACAGCTTATCAAATTAACTATTAGTAATCAAATCTCCTAGAGTTTGCAACATTTCCTGCTCATTAAAGGGCTTAGAAAAATAAGCTGATGCGCCTAATTTAAGAGCTAGTTGGCGATGTTTTTCATTACTACGAGAAGTCAGCATAGCTATGGGAAGATTTTCTAAATTTGGCTCAGATTTAACTTCTGTCAGTACACCATATCCATCTAAACGAGGCATTTCTACATCACAAATGACTGCCTGTACCTGTAGTCCACCAAGTAGTTTATCTACCGCATCTCTACCATCTTTGGCTTCTTCAACTCGATAGCCATTGCGTTCTAGAATTCCCGCCAAGTAACGTCTCACATTTACAGAATCGTCTACGATTAAAATCGTTGGAGTATCAGAAATGGGGAATGTGGAACTAGTAACATCTTGAGGATTGACAGTTGTTTTCAGAGTTGAGAAAGAAACTTGTTGTTGTTTAGCAATTCCTCGGCTTAAAGTACTTGGTTCAATTAAAGGAATAACCCGTCCATCTCCTAATACTGTAGAACCAGTAAAACCAGGAAAGAGAGGAATTGAGGTATTAACGGATCTAACAGCGACTTCTTGTTCATTCCAGTATTTTTCAAGATAGATCCCTTGGAGTTGATTAGTTTCTTCAAAAATTAGCACGGTAGGAGTTTGAATTTTGGGAGTGCCTGCCATTTCAAACGTTTTACTAGGTCGTCCAAATTTGAGATATTTTTCCAGGCGGATCAAAGAAACAGGTTTTTTACTCCAGCTTATTTGTTCTTGTTGACCATCTTGGATGATTAATTCTCGATCAAACTTAATAATCTCCTTAATACTATGAACAGGAATTGCCAAAACCATCCCTGCACTTTCTACAATTACTACCCGCAATACCAACAGAGAAAGGGGAACAGAAATAGTGAAAGTAGTTCCTTTCCCTATTTCGGTTTTGACTTGAATATGACCACGAATTTGCTGTAAATTGGAGCGCACTACGTCCATACCAACACCACGACCAGAGAGTTCAGTAACTTGGTCAGCGGTGCTAAATCCAGGCTCAAAGATAGCATCTAGTACGTCTGTTTCTGAAATTTGGTCAACTTCAGCTTGAGAAAATCCCATTTTCAAAAGGCGATCGCGAATTTTCTGCGTATTAATTCCTCCACCATCATCGGTAATAGTGATAAT
>JASJDX010000270.1 GCA_030064975.1 Pleurocapsa sp. MO_192.B19 | reverse complement strand
AAGAAATGAGGGAATACCAACAAGCGCGGCGCTATTATCAACAAGCTCTCGATATTTACATCGAATTCAGCGCTCGCTACGAGCAAGCAAAAACCTATCACCAGTTGGGAATGGTTGCCCAAGAATTACGGGAATACGAACAGGCGCGACGCTATTATCAACAAGCTCTCGATCTTAAGAGCGAATACGGCGCTCGCTACGAGCAAGCTAGAACCTATGGACAACTTGGTTTACTTGCTGAAGAATTAGGAGAACTAGCAGAAGCAAAAACAAACTTGCTGCAAGCTTTACAGATTTATTTTGAGTTTAATGACGAGCATTATCTAGATGCTACCCTGGATAATCTTGCTCGCATCTATAAAGCTAGCCAAGATGAGAGCCTTTTGGCAGAAGTAGCATCTATTTTAGACACGACAGTAGAGGAAGTGAGGGAAGGCTTTGAGGATGGTGAAACAAAAAAAAATCAAACTTGACAATCAAGACAATCGCTTTTCCCTTTTCCCTTTTCCCTTTAACCCTTGCCCAGTCTTTACAGATCGATTAGTGGGTAACATCAGTTAATAATGGAGGGGAATCGTCATTAGAGGCAAAAATAACCAACATACCCAACTCCAATTTTGCCAATCATCTAAATAATTAATAGATATCGGTTCTGGCTGAGCTAACAAAGAGTTAATTCTTTCATTCAGGCGATCGCCAACTGTGGCATGATCAAAGTTAGCACACAAAACATTAGAAGACTCATAGGGAGCTTTAACTACAGTTAACAAAGATTCTGCTAAGAGTAGAAAATCTACTTCTTCAGCAGCTTTACGATCTGCTCTTAATTCTCTAAGCAATAATAGCTCTTGCCATAGTGCTTCTGTATTGGGTAGCCATAGGGTAAAAAAGCGGAGCAAACCCAACCAAAAAAACCAAAAGGTATCACGGTAATATACATGAGCTTGCTCATGAGCTAAGACTGCTGCTAAATGTTCTTCGTCTAAGGTAGTTAATAAACCACGACTAATAACTAATTCGGAGTTCCAAAAGCCGATCTGCGCACTGTAGGGAAAGTCAAGCTCAACAATTCGTGCTGTTGTTCCTGCAAGCAATTGTGGTTGATAGCTATTTAGCTTTTTCAATGAGCAATTACCTTGATAGGCTAGCTTCAGTAAACAGCAGAGAGCAAAAAATACCAAGGTGGCTGAAATAAAATAGCCTAAAAAACCAGCCTCAAATCCCAACATTGCGCCATCGCAACCCATACTAAGTATAGCGATCGCTGTAGTTAACAACAATAAAGCAGGAAACAATAGCAAAAATAACGCTTTGTGCCAACGTTCTGACCATGTTACCGCTCCCAATATTGATTTCCTGCGTATTATCCAGGCTATAGCGATGACAATTAAAATAACTAATAAGTGCATTACCTCTGCTCCTCTCTTTCTCGGCGGATGGTGTTAAGACGAGCAGCAATTTCTTCAAGTTGATCTAAACTGGCAGAATCTAGGCTATCAGCGAAAGAAGCCACTACATCAGGGTTACTAATAGCGAGAAATCCGTTTAATCTTTCATAAGATTGAATAGCTTGTGCTTGTTCCTGAGAAATCAAAGCGTGCCACGAAAAAGCTCGTCCTTTCTTACTACATTTTAGCCAGCCTTTTTGAGTCAAGCGTCGTAGTACTGTAGTAACTGAAGTATAAGCAAGTTCCCGATTAGGATCTTTTAAAATACATTCGTGAACGTCTTTTACTGTTACAGTCTTTAATTTCCAGACTATTTGCAGTATTTCAGTTTCTAGTGGCCCTAGTGACAACTTTTTGGGTTTGTGTTTCGGTAAAAAAGCCATTTATTAGGTTGTAGTCAATAACACTCCTAAATATTCTACCTGTTATATATCGTCATAATTGTTCTAAATAGTTTAATTTAACAACTTGTTTACCTTAAAAAGAACTTTTTTATGTTAGAAACAACTTATTAAAGGAGAACATCTCACTTTTTCTATTAAGCAATTATACTTATTGCTAAAACAACCTTTTTTCCCAGGTTTTTATATACTTGACAAAAAATGGAAATGAGGAGCGTGCCAAAGTGGGATGCTCCCTTATTAAAGTCTCATACTTGGGTTTTTTCAAATTACTAGTAACCTATTTTTCCTAGTCAAAGAAATTAGCGAACGAGAACGTTTTCTAACTCTTTACTCTTTGAGATTACACTTAGTCCATAAGTGAGTCAGAGGCTTAGTGTTTTTTTCAAGTCTATGGCTACACACTCAAAGATTACTCCGCCTTCTAACGAATGATCTAAGATAAGCATTCCTTTGTTCCTATCTTGGTGCGCGTTCCTGAACGGATGACAAATCCACTCTCTTAGTGAGCATTTACTTGCTAAGTCGGCTGTCATCATTCTCTTGTGTCAACACGGGGTCTAAACTCTGCGTTGACTGCGGAAGGCGATCAATTTTTTACTTAATTGAAAAATCAAAATAAATATATTTCTGGAAAATATGCTTGACCATGACTAATTGGCGTAAACAAACAGCTTTATTTATAACTCTTACTTGGGCAATTATAGGAATACAATTTCCTAATACTGCAACTCAAAAAAATAAAATTAGCTCGGATAATACAACAAAAACTGAACAAAAAGTACATGGCTTATTAGCTCAGAAAATTTCTAGCTGTCAAGGAATCAATTCTGACTATCAAGAAGTGTATGGCTTTGAAACGGAAGATTATCATATTAATATTTGCCAGTTAGAAAATAGTTTTTTTTATTACCAAAAATCTAAATTTAATGAAGGCAATGATTTATTTATTCCTGCGGAAGCTGTTTTTGGGGGGAATGTTTTCCAGGCTACTGATGGCAGAACAACTTATTTTGTTGGCAAGGAAGGAGATCGCTATTATTCATCAGTCATGCAAAATGATAATGAGATAGTTTTTGAGCCTGAATTACGCTCGCCGCCATCTACTTTAGCAAGAGACACTACAAAACCTAAGGTTGAAATGCCCGTAAGTAGTGTCACACTAAATAATGTTAGGAATGTCAGTTCCGAATCCCATATTTCTCAAGACAGAAAAGAAGATAATAGAAGCCAATCATCAGTTTGCACTCAAGATAAATCTGCTTTTCACCCTCACCTTAGTGTTTGGCAAAAACTGATCGGTAAATTACCAGATACAGCTAATAGGTATGCCATCAATTATGGTCATAATTTTAATAATTTTATTTATGACGATCATACTGCTAATCAAGCTCTAATTGAAACTCCAGCAGGAACCATTACTAATTCCAATGTCGCGCTCATTAGTGAGACAATTGAGCGAGTTTGCGTTCAAGCTTTGGCAGAAAAACAATAAATATTAATTTTGAGTTGTATTTGGACTTTCAATTGAATAGCCAGTTGCCGCCTTGGGAATGTTTATAGCAGGTTTATGAACTGCTACTGCTAACATAACTGAATTATTAGTAACAGTATTAGGAGGCTTTGTTTCTGCCATTCTCAATGAAAAAGGAGTAATTCCAGGAATAATACCTGATATAGTAGCCAAGAGAGAAGCGGCGACCGCACCACTGCCCCACAGTAGTCTGCGTTGCCAATGAGAAGTGCGATCTATCTCCCGAAAAACTCCTGCTGAAATATCTGCCACAGATTTATCGCTAGGTGGTGCTAAAGAATGTTGCATCTGACTCTGCAATGTTAATAGCTGAGTATAAAGATGCTTTATTTTAGGGTCTTGGTCTAGCCAAGCTTGTACCTGATTTCGCTCTGAAGCAGTTAATTCTCCATCGATATATGCACTTAGCAACTCAAAATAGTCTGGTGCTAGTGCTAAATTGTTTTTTTTTGCCTCTTCTGGCACATTAGTTGATTGGTTCTGCTTAAAACCTTCAAATTTAGATGTCATTCTGGCATCACCACTGTTCTTAATAATAAATTAACAATAATTTGGAAGATAGAGATCAACAGAAATGAATCAAAGTTGAATCTTGATTAAGGTAGATACTATTTAGCTTAATATTAATTTACTCCTCATCGAGATAGTTTTGCAACACTGACTGAAGTTTAAGTCTAGCTCTGGCAATTCTAGATTTTACTGTTCCCAAAGAAACTCCTGTAATCTCAGCAATTTCTTCATAAGCTAATCCTTCGATCTCTCGCAGCACAATAGTCGTGCGAAAAGTTTCGGGTAATTTGGCGATCGCGGTTTGCAGATGCTCATAAAATTCTCTAGTAGCCAAATCATCACTGGGACTGGGGGCATTATCAGGCAATTCCCAACTCATCTCGCCATCTTCTACATAGAGTGGTGCATCTAAGGATAAAGGCTGACTAACACGCTTACGTTTACGTAATTCGTCATAAAAAAGATTAGTAGCAATTCGACTGAGCCAACCGCGAAATTTAGTAGGGTCTTGAAGACGATTAATATTGCGATAAACTCTAATCCATACCTCTTGAGCTAAATCTGCCCTCTCTTGCCAATCTGGAGCTAGATGATAAAAAAGACGATTTAAATGAGACTGGTATCTCCGCAACAATTCCGCAAAAGCTGCTTTGTCAGGTTGAGTATCTTCTTGACAAAGAACAATAAGATCGTAGTTAGAAAGTTTTTCAGGAGACACTAAGCTATTAGTTTCGCTTACCTCGGCTCTTGACCATGATACAGGAAGAGATAGACTCATAAACTTAATTCACCTCAGTATTAAGACTTGCTGTACACTCCCCTAAGGACTAACAATGAATTACAAAAGTTCCTCAGCGATGTATTTCCTATTTTGTAAGGGAGTAGATTAAAACTAATTACTCTGTATATTTATCTGTATATTTCATTAGAAGATTGGGTTTTTCCACGCCAATCTTAACGCTCCAACTTAAGCCACAGCGATTACGTGAACCGTAGCAGTTGCGATTACCCTTTGGTTACGCTTCGCGCTCGCCAATAATAGCCAAAGTTAGTGGTAAATTCAGAAATTAGTATCTTTCTCGTAATTGGGAGCATAATCCTGTAGTAAACTACTCAGTTGACCAGCCACATTAGAATCATTTTTAGCTCCAATAGCCTGTCTTTCGGGGAAAAATTCTGGTCGATCGAGATAGCGAGAAATCGCTTCAGACACCTGTGCTTGAATTAACTCCTGTAATTCTTCTCTTGCCCGTTGACGTTGATAATTTGCTCCTTCTTCTGTAGTTGCATAAAGAGGTGGCAGGCGGTTAAGGGCATAGGCGGCAATATCTCCCACATCTAGAGAACTATCACTAGTCTGTTCAATCTCAGCAACGCGAGTAATTGCCTCGCTTAAAACTAATTCTTCCATGACATTAATAAACTGCTTGCGAGGAACAGCTACAACTTCTCCTGTAAGCAGAGAACCCATAAGCTTATCCAAAGCCATGTATTCTTCTACGGATAGTTCTGCTGCTGTATCACAAATGCGCCCTACTTCAGCTTCCATGCTGGGGGTTAGATAACCATCTTGCAAAGCTTGTTCGACGATTGAAGTGATTCCCATAATAATTCAGATAAATGATAAATAAATTCAAATTAAACAAACCTTCGGACCTATCTTAATCGCTATTGTTGAGAATCGAAAAGATCTTAGACTGATCATCTCTAGGAATTACCCACCAAGCTTAGGGAATTTTTTCTCAGGTCTATTTTAGTTAATGACACCAAACCTCCAAGGAACAGGATCTACGGCTACCTCATTAACGTACAAACCCCAATGTAAATGAGGCCCTGAGGAAGCTCCTGTAGAACCAATCGTACCAATTTGCTGACCTGCATTGACCATTGTTCCTTCTGCTACATCGATGTCCTGTAGATGCATGAATACGCTTACTACCCCTTGTCCATGGTCAATGCCGACAATATTGCCGTGAACATGAAAACCTTCACTTTCTTTTCCTACTAAACTAACTCGGCCTGCTGCAGGAGCAACTATAGGCGAGCCATAGCCACCAGCATAATCTACTCCTTTATGATAGTAGTCATTGGCAAATTCACCATTATAATAACGACGCACACCAAATACCGTAGAAATTCTCGCAGTATTGGGTCTAATAAAAGAACCTTGCCAAAATTTTTGGGGAGTAACTAATTTTTTAAATGCTGCTACTCGCTCTAGCTCTATTTGAGTTGCTGGACGAGAAGCTTTACCGCTGAGCCAAATACGTTGTATGGGAAAACTGCGATTTTTTAACCAGAGACCGATATTACTAGTTTGATTATCTCCTTGAACACGAAGAGTCATTTTCCCAGGAGAATTTAAGGGAGAAGTTGGAATCAATGCACGGTATGTACCATTATTTTCAAAAAGAGGATAATTTTTTTGCTCTACAGCAACACTAGGAGGAGTGTTAGGATCATCAATAGTGACGATGACGGAAATAGTGTCCCCTAGTTGCGGAGTTTGGGGAGAAATTTTAACTTCTAAAGCTTTAGCAGGAAGAGCGATGACTAAAAATATTGCTGTGGTAATTCCAGTTAGATTGGGTCGAAAACGCTCGAGCATATTCTATACGATTGTGATGACATTTATCAGTAAAAACTAGTTCACAGTTTATTCTAACTTTCGTCAAACTGTCCAAATTGTTGCGAATTATAATTACCGATCGCAGTAAAGTCTTGAGTTTTTTGTAGGATATTGATATAGAAAAAATATTTGGGGTCAAGGTGGTCTGCCAAACGACAAATTACCATAGTATATGCCAAGGGTAATTGGGCTAAGGAATTAATGTCTGAGGCTAGGGAGCTAATTGATCGTTAAATCTTGCCTTTTGAGGTAAGCAAGGGTACTCTAATCCCTGCTGGGATTGGTTCTTAATGAAAAAACTTTATAGATGAGCATTTCTAATTCTGTGGTGCAACAACTGTTAGAAACTTGCACGGGGTGGCGACCACAAATGTACTTTAAGTCTTCTTTGACGGCGTTGTCCCATGCCATGGAAGATCTAGTATTAAATGATTCGGATACACCTTTGGTAATTGCCAGTTTTCAACGGGAACGTTTTTATCGTCAGGAAGCTCATCGTTATCGACGGATTTCTCGTAAAACCAATCAAGTATATGTTTTGGCTGCTCCTGAGACGGATTTTGGTAATAGTTCTGAAGATTATGAAACCGTTGCTTTTGAACCTACTGATACTCTAGCTCAAGAATGGCACTTAGTGATTATTGGTCAAAACTATTCCAGTTGTTTAATTTGTCGTGAAAAAAGTTTACCTACTACAGAACGTAAAGACGGTGCGGCAATGGATACTAATCGGCGCTTTGAAGGTATCTGGACATTTGATCGCACAGTAGCTCTTAGAGCAGCCAAAATTATGCTAGACCGCATTGCTGTTTATCGCCCAGAATTAACTGCCAAAATTGGTCAAGCTCATGATCTGTATTTATCTTCTAAAAAAGGAACAAACGACACTGTACACATAAATTCTCCTCTAACTAATCCCGATCCTTTTGTTCAGAGATTAGTTACTTATCTTCAAGCTGGTCAATATAAATTATTAAAAGCTAATAAATCTTTAGCAGCAAAACAACAAAAAGAACAATTATTAAATTCTGTTAACGATGCTGTAAGGCGATCGCTAAATACAAAACAGATCTTACAGGTGGCAGTACAAAAATTAGGAGAAGGACTAGGGGTTTGTCGCTGTATTATTTACCGCTGTCATGAAAATGATACTGTCGCCACTGTTGATCGAGAATTTATAGGGTCAGGGATTAAATCAGTCCGAGGTCATAAATGGCAGTTAGCAGGTAATCCCTTATTTGAAGAGGCAGTGGCATCTACTGAAACCATTAGCGTTGATAATACCCTAGAAGACGAGCGGGTAAACGAAATCGCGTCAGAAAAAGGTACAGGAGAATTTTTTCAAAACTTAATTCAAAATTATTCTATTTCTTCTTGGCTATTAGTGCCAATTTTTTATTACGGCAGACTCTTAGGAGTGATGGAGTTGCATCACTGTGCAGCTGAACCGATCGCTTGGAAACCAGATGATATTGCCCTGGTAGATGCGATCGCCACTCAGGTGGGGGTAGCCCTAATTCAAGCAGAAGCCTATGCGGATTTAGAAGACCTTAACGAACAGTTAGAAGCTTTAGACCGTACTCGTTCTAACTTAGTGGCAATCGTAGGTCATGAACTACGTACTCCCCTCTCAACTATTCAGGTATGTTTAGAAAGTTTAGCAAGTGAGCCTGATATGCCCCCTGAATTAAGCCAGATAATGCTAGACACTGCGTTGAGTGATGCCGAAAGAATGCGTAACCTCGTACAAGATTTTCTGACTCTTTCTCGTCTAGAAGGCGGTGGTGTAGAGTGGAATTTAGAAACCTTATCGATTAGCGAATGTATTGACTTGGCTGTCAGCAATGTTAAAGCACGCAACCAAGAAGAAGAACTGCCTCAAATTAACAACTTAACTACCCCAAAGGATTTACCCTTAGTACAGATAGATGGGGAATGGCTGGTGGAGGTTTTAGCAAAACTTTTAGATAATGCCTGTAAGTTTACTCAAGCCGATGGCAAAATTGCGATCGCGGTTAAGACTAATGGTGGGAATACGATAGAAGTGACTGTTTCTGATACAGGTAGAGGGATAGAGACTAGCAGCTTAGAAACCGTGTTTGATCGCTTTTATCAAGAAGAAGGAGCACTACGACGTAGTGCTGGAGGTACTGGCTTAGGTTTGGCTATTTGTCGACAAATCGTCAAAAATTGGGGAGGGGAGATTTGGGCAGAATCCCCAGGTAAAGACCGAGGCAGTAAATTTCACTTTACTATTCCAATTAAAGCGATGAACCAAAAATCTCAGCAACCTGCACAAAAGGCCACTAAATCTAGATCCAACAAGAAAAAAAGTAACAAAAAGCAAGATAACTAACTCGGGCACTCGAAAATGATTTCGAGTACTGCGAATCAGCGTTGCTAAAAACTGTAACAGTTTTTGACATACTCACAATATTGCCCTGAACTGAATGATAGGATGCCGTAAATACCTTTAATTGAGGATTTTTATTAACATGGCAGAAGAAACTACGCTTTCTGGAAAGACGCCTCAGTTTGGCGGCAGTACAGGTGGCTTATTAACCAAAGCAGAAGTAGAAGAAAAATACGCTATTACTTGGACAAGTAGCAAAGAACAAGTATTTGAAATGCCCACTGGTGGCGCGGCTATTATGAATTCAGGTGAAAACCTACTCTATTTAGCCCGCAAAGAACAGTGTTTAGCATTGGGCGCACAATTACGGACTAAATTTAAGCCTAGAATTCAAGACTATAAAATTTATCGCATCTTCCCTAGCGGTGAAACTCAATATCTGCACCCCGCAGATGGTGTATTCCCCGAAAAAGTAAATGAGGGTCGTGAGTACAACGGCAAAATAGACCGCAGTATTGGTCAAAATCCTCAACCATCTACTATCAAATTCTCTGGGAAAGCTCCTTACGAAGTGTAACGGTAAGCAGATAAAATATAGGAAGGATCGAGGATGAATTATATGAACTATAATATTCTTCTTCCTTCCTTCCTAAAAGGTAGTAACCAAACCGCACTTTAGATAAATCAGATAAATTTAAGGCTTAAAGTTTTTTATAATTGACATTTAGATGAGGTAGTTTCGTTTCATCCTCCACCTCCAAGTCCTCATTAATTTTGTCATGATCTTTCCTAATTTCGCCCAATTTACTGAACTAGCCCAACAAGGTAATTTTGTTCCCCTATATCAAGAATTAGTCGCCGATTTAGAAACCCCCGTATCTGCTTGGTATAAAGTCTGTGCTGGTCAACCCTATAATTTTCTTTTAGAGTCTGTTGAAGGAGAAGAAAAACTAGGTCGCTACAGTTTTTTGGGGTGCGATCCGATGTGGGTGCTAGAAGCTAGAGGAAAAACTACTACTCAAACTTATCGTGATGGTTCAGTAATAGAATTTACAGGAAATCCTTTTGAAATTTGTGGTAAGTGTTTAACTTCAATCAAACCAGTGAAACTGTCTCAACTTCCCCCTGGTATTGGAGGTTTATTTGGGGTTTGGGGATATGAATTAATTCGTTGGATAGAACCGCGAGTCCCTGTGAATTCTCCTCAACAGGATGACTTACCCGATGGGGTTTGGATGCAGGTAGATAATTTAATTATCTTTGACCAGGTGAAACGGAAAATTTGGGCAATCTCCTATGCCGACTTACGCGATCCTCATAATACTCTAGAACAAGCGTATCAAAATGCGAGCGATCGCGTGACTAAACTTGTGTTGAAGCTACAACTACCCCTACCGATAGAGGCAAAATCTTTGGAATGGAAAGCTTCAGATAATCATATTACAGAAAATAATTCAGGGTTAGTTTACTGTAGCAATACCGATAAACAACTTTTCTGCGATAACGTCGCCAAAGCTCAAGACTATATTCACGCGGGAGATATCTTTCAGGTAGTGCTATCTCAAAAGCTTTCTACCGTTTATAAAGGTCATCCTTTTAACTTATACCGTTCTTTGCGTCTAATTAACCCTTCTCCCTACATGGGTTACTATCAGTTCGGTGATTGGCAACTGATTGGTTCATCTCCAGAGGTAATGGTTAAAGCTGATGCTAGAAGCGATGGCAAAATTGAAGCTACTCTAAGACCAATTGCAGGAACTCGTCCCAGAGGAAAAACCAAAACTGAAGATGAAGCTTATGCCAAGGATTTACTGGCAGATCCCAAAGAAGTCGCCGAACACATTATGTTAGTAGACTTAGGACGCAACGATCTTGGTCGTGTCTGTGTCAAGGGTAGTGTTATCGTAGATGAATTAATGGTAATCGAACGCTATTCCCACGTAATGCATATTGTCAGTAATGTTATTGGTGAATTAGAACCTGATAAAACCGCCTGGGATTTATTAAAAGCTTGTTTTCCTGCAGGGACAGTCAGCGGCGCCCCAAAAATTCGAGCAATGGAAATTATTAATGAACTTGAACCAGAAAGGCGTGGTCCCTATTCTGGAGTTTATGGCTACTATGACTTTGAAGGACAACTCAATAGTGCTATTACCATTCGTACCATGATTGTCCGTTCTTACAAAGAAAATCAATGTATGGTTTCAGTGCAAGCAGGGGCGGGACTGGTAGCAGACTCTGTTCCTGAAGCTGAATATCAAGAAACTCTAAATAAAGCAAGAGGATTGTTAGAGGCAATCAGAAGTATAAATTAACTAGATTCAAAAAATTTTCAGATATTTAGTAAATAAATGTTAACAATAGTGAATTTGATCGAGATTTTGGGAAGATTAAGGTTGCAATCAATCGCTTAAATTAAATATTAGTTATTTTCTCCTTAATTGTGACATGGTTAAACTTGATTAAACTGTTACCCGCTTTGTCAAAGATCTGCTTTGCTTACTGAGTCATGATCTGCACTATTGCTATAATCAATCATTCAGTATTAAGAAAAAAGTTGAATCATTAAAATAAAGCAATATATTTATACAGAACAGTAATAATTATATTTATGATATTTATCATCTAAGTCTTTAAGTAACTCAACTAAGGTCGATGACTGAACTAACTCAAGATTTATCACTAGATCAAGCCTTGTCTTTAATAGACAGCTATGCCTTCGATTTGGAGGGTGAAGATGCTGAACAATTGTTGCAATATTGGGTAAATCTCTATAATGCTAGTTGGATTAGATTAGCAACTATCGAAGCTCTATATTTGGGGCGTTATAAAGCAATTTCTATTGAACATATTCTCAGTGTTTGGCTACGTCTAGGTAATCCTAATACTCACTTCAACTATGAGTTTGAGCGATTGATCTGCCGAAAATTACCAAAACATTTAAATAACTTATCTGATTTAAACTCCAGCGCAAATAAACCACCTGAAATAAACATTTCTCAGCAAGATTTTCCAGAAATAAAATCATCTACCCCAGCTAAACAAACCAGACAACTTGAAGAAAATCGACAAGCTGTCACAGTAGCTCAAAATAAACTTTTAAAATCAAAAATATCAAATTCAGCCATAATTCCTCCAAAGCAAGATAATTCAGGACAAAGTAGAATTTCTCTAATGTCAGCTTTCGGACTTCCCTATCAAGCTAATTGGTCAGAATTATCCGAAAAGCATAAAATGATTCACCAGTTTATTCCCTTACCTGATGTCTCTTCTTTTTTTAATAAGCTTAAGACATTTGGCGAAGAAAAGTTAGAAGGGCAGTGATTTACATTACAAATTTACATTACAATATGTAAAGGTAAAGCTGCTTTTCGGGAATTATAAATTTAATGCGCGTAGCAATAGTCGGTGCAGGGTTAGCAGGCATGGCAACAGCTATTGATTTAGTTGATGCAGATGCTGAAGTAGAAATATTTGAATCTCGTCCTTTTGTGGGGGGGAAAGTTGGTAGTTGGGTAGATAAAGACGGCAACCATTTAGAAATGGGTTTGCACGTTTTTTTTGGCTGTTACTACAACCTATTTAACTTAATGAAAAAAGTAGGTGCAATTGATAATCTTCGTCTTAAAGAGCATACCCACACTTTTATTAACGAAGGTGGTAGAGTTGGCGAACTAGATTTCCGCTTTCTTACAGGTGCGCCATTTAATGGCTTAAAAGCGTTTTTTACTACTTCTCAACTTTCGGCTGTAGATAAGCTGACCAACTCTTTAGCATTGGGGACAAGTCCGATTGTACGGGCTTTAGTTGACCCTCAGGGAGCAATGAGAACTATTCGCGATTTGGACTCGATTAGTTTTGCTGATTGGTTTCGCAGTCATGGTGGAAACAATGGTAGTTTGCGCAAGATGTGGGATCCTATTGCTTATGCATTAGGTTTTATCGATACAGAAAATATTTCTGCTCGTTGTATGCTGACTATTTTCCAGTTGTTTGCTACCAAAACGGAAAATTCAGTTTTACGGATGTTAGAAGGTTCTCCCAGGGAATATTTACATAAGCCTATTGTGGAATACTTAGAAGCGAGAGGAACTAAAATACACACTCGCCGTAGAGTAAGAAGCATTTTATTTGAGGATTCGACAGATAGTACTAAGGTAACAGGAATAGTTGTCGCTAATGGGGAAACCGAAGAAACCATTACTGCTGATGCCTACGTCTGTGCTTGTGATGTTCCTGGAATTAAAAAAGTTATTCCCCCCGAATGGCGTAAGTGGTCAGAATTCGACAATATTTATAAATTAGATGCTGTTCCTGTAGCTACAGTACAGTTACGTTTCGATGGTTGGGTGACAGAATTAAACGATGCCGATCAACGTCAGCAGTTGGAACAAGCTGTGGGAATTGATAATCTTCTTTATACCCCCGATGCTGATTTCTCTTGTTTTGCTGACTTAGCTTTAACAAGTCCAGGAGATTACTATAAACCAGGAGAAGGTTCATTACTCCAGCTAGTATTAACTCCAGGCGATCCTTTTATTAAAGAAAAAAATGAAGCTATTGCTAACCATGTCTTAGAACAAGTACATAAGTTATTTCCTTCTTCTAGGGAACTAAACATGACTTGGTATAGCGTAGTGAAACTAGCCGAATCTTTATATCGCGAAGCCCCAGGTATGGATCCTTATCGTCCACCCCAGCAAACTCCCGTACCTAACTTTTTCCTAGCAGGTAGTTATACTCAACAGGATTATATCGATAGTATGGAAGGTGCAACCCTATCTGGTAAACAAGCCGCTAAAGCAATATTAGAAAGTGCTGAACAGCTTAAAGCTGTTATGGTGTAGTAATAATTTTTCTCGGATAATTTAAACGGGTAATTTAACAATATAAAACCTTCAAAAAGATGACAGACTGGCTAGAACATACTGTACAAATAGAAGTTCCTGTACCTATTGAATTAGCATGGGATCTTTGGTCAGATCTAGAACAAATGACTATTTGGATGAAATGGATAGAGTCAGTCAAAATACTGGAAGACAACCCCAAATTATCCCGCTGGAAACTGGCTAGTGGTAACTTTAACTTTACTTGGTTATCTCGTATTATTCAGGTTGTCCCACAGCAAATTATTGAATGGCAATCAGTGGATGGTTTGCCTAATAAGGGAGCAATTCGCTTTTATGATCGCCGAGGCAGTAGTATTGTCAAAATGACTTTTGCTTATGCCGTACCAGGCATTATCGGGAGGATTATGGATAGTTTAATCGGTGACATTGTAGAATCTACGGTTCAAGCAGATTTACAAAGATTTAAAGATTACGCTGTTAAAGTGCAAGCCGAATCTGAAGGTTAAATAAATTTTGGGGTTGATCAGTGGTTAGTTAGTTGTCAGTGGCAGTATATTGAACAAATTTTCAACCAAATCTCTGACCGAAATTAAGGAGATGATAATGTTTTACACTGTGCTTGATTGTATAAAAGGCGATCGCATAATACTAAAGCTACCATAGCCTCTACCATAGGGACTGCTCTAGGTAAGACACAGGGATCGTGTCTGCCTTTTGCTGCTAACAGAGTTTCTTGTCCATCTTTGGTAACTGTTTTTTGTTCTTTACCAATAGTTGCAGTGGGTTTGAAAGCCACCCGAATCACGATATTTTCGCCGTTAGAAATTCCTCCTTGGACTCCTCCCGAACGATTAGATACTGTTCTAGTTTCGCCGTTTTCGTCGATGTAAAATTCGTCATTGTGTTCACTCCCCGTCATGGTTGTCCCTGCAAAGCCCGAACCAATTTCAAAGCCTTTAGTTGCAGGAAGAGACATTACTCCTTTAGCTAAATCTGCCTCTAATTTATCAAATACAGGATCGCCTAAGCCTCTGGGTACATGACGTGCAACACATTCTACTACTCCACCTAAAGAATCTTTATCTCTTCTGGCTAAATCGATCCGTTCAATCATGGTTTCCGCACACTCAGTGTTGGGACAACGCACAATATTACTTTCTACCTGTTCTAAGGTTACGGT
>JASJDX010000269.1 GCA_030064975.1 Pleurocapsa sp. MO_192.B19 | reverse complement strand
GCAGCTAGTTCTTGAATCAAAAATCGCGAGGGCAATCGCGAATCATTTTGCTGTTTGTCCAAAGTCCAAAAACTTTATCTTTTTCTAAAAAATTAGAAAATTATATTGGAGCTATATGGTATTTCATACATCACTACAATTCATCCTTACATCTTTAGGACTACCTAACCTTTTTTTAGACATGGGGGTAGAGTTTTTTTTGGCTTGCCTCCACCTCCAATGTGATCAGGGCTATTATTTATAACGATACTGAGTGCTTGAAATATTTTATTCATATCTTCGTAGAAAGGTTTTGCGTTATTTCTAGTCGAATAAAAATCGTGACCATAGGTAGATTTAAACTCTTCTTCTACTCCTGTTTCTATCGCAACCTTATGAGCATCCCAAGAACCACCTTCAACAATATAACCTCCATAATCTTGAAGAGCATGAAAAATTTTCTTGCCAGGAATAGTTGTCAGTCCAAGACTGGCTTCTGTCACTGAAGGTGTAATAGCAAGTAGCGAACCCATAACAAAATAGGGATTCATACCACCATACCCGTTGTCATTGTCGAGATTAAAAGCATTTCGGTCAGCACGAAGAGCTGGCCATCGATAGCCTGGTGGTTTTTGATAAAGATATTTCTTTCCCCAGACTATTATCTTTAATGCGTGGCGAATGGAAGAATCGGAAGGCAAAAGTTCACCTAATCGAATCGTACCACCAATACTGGAAAGTCCTGAACCACCTTGTCCTCCAGTTATGCCTTGTCCGTAAATATCTTCTCGACTATTATTTGGTGTACCATAGCCAAAGATTGGACCTCCAGCTTCACAACGAGCTAGGGGATTGATTTGAATTAATGTCCGTCCGTCTGGCTGTAAAATTGCCGCAGCATTATTAGGAGTGATTTTTCCGATTGCATCGGGGACAATTACATCGTGGGGAAAATGAATTTGCCCCATCAGTTTTCCCCCAAGTTCACAGCGTCCTTCTCCCCAATTTTGTAATGAATACCAATCAACAATTGGGTCTTTATCGGTAGTAGTGATATAAAAGTTTATTTCAGGAGCAATTGCATAAGCTGGTTCAATTTTAGCGTTAATATATCGAGCCTGTGAACCAATGGGCATATTCCAAATGCTATCACAAGAAAAGGGCCAAGTATTCTTATCTCTTGGAGGACCAGAACTACAGCCATTGTTACTATTACTATGTACTCTTGTTACTCCAACAAGAATAAATATGTTAATCAGTAGAATTATTAACAAGTAATAACAAAGTTTGTGCTTGATTTTTAGCATAGAGATTTAAATAGGAATTGCTATGTAATTTCGTTATAGAAGAATTATATTATCAATAACAAAAACTTAAACTATGATTTCGCAAGAGATTGTTGAGGTGTAAAAATTTCAGGTCAAATATCAAAGTCAATTGTTATCTTTCTTTTTATTCCCTGCTAATTCTAATTGAATAATGTTTTCTCTAAAAAAAACTGTATAATTTCACAGAAAGTATCGTTCTAATTCTGTACCAGTCAACTTATCCTTAAGCTCATCAAAATTAGATATCAAATCGACTAACTTATTTGAATTTTGTTTTTTTAAAGGTGGTTGTAAATATTCAACTGCTGATGATACACCAATAAATTTGAGTAAATCTGATTTAATATATTCGCTTTTTTCTCCAATTAAATCTTCATAGCCTAGTTCTAAATAACTTTGATCCATATCTATCATTTTTTGACGCAATTTATGAAAATAATGACTATTTTTTTTGCTCCATCTAAGTATTTTAGTTGCACTCACATCAACTGAAATATCACTATTATTTTCTTGTTTAGAGAAATTATAAGAATCCCATTTGCCTGTTTTTCTGGCAATTAAAAGAGATACATAACATTTAATTTTGTTACGACGTAACAATAAGACTTTTTTTACATTTTTGTCTCTAATTAAAGACGTAGATGCATAAGGAATATGATTGGGAAATAAATTAAATCCTACAGCTTTGCAGCCAAAATTATTTGACCAGATTTTAAATATAAACTCTTCGGGATATCGCTTTCTTTCTTTTAATGTTGTTAAACCTACTTTTCCTTTAATTAAATCTTCGCGAAAAATTGTTTCGTCATTACCGAGTAATTCATGAAAATCTTTAGAATAATAAATTCTCTGAGGATTAAATATTTCATGATGACAAAGTATTTCAGGATGTAAATTCAACATTCCACATAATAAATTACTGCCACTTCGTGGTTGAGTAAAAATGACAAACTTATTTAGCAAAGTTGAACTATTATTATTTGTGCTACACAGCTTATTCTTTTGATAAATATACTTTTGATAACTACGTTTTTCTAGAAATTTACTGATAATTGATTTCATTGTTAATTTTTTTTATTTCTTAAGTATATTCAAATTATGTTTTTGAATTTTATTTTTTTATTAGTCCTATTAAACGCATTACTTTTCTAATATTCATTCTGTTAAAGTATCTTTTAAGTATTCTAGTTTTATTGAGTAATATCGGAGGAAAAAATGATGGTAATTTTGGCATTAAATCTTCACGAATAATGTATTTATTGTCACCAGCATCATAATTTAATTCAGATGCTTTGGCTATTTTTTCTTTCCACTCATTTCCAGAAAATCGCCAAAATGATTCAGCATAATTATTAGCTGTTTTAAATTTAGTCTCATGACGAAAACTTGTTGAGCCTTTTGATCTTGCTTGAAGACGGATCTTAAGTCTATTTTGAATTTGTTGAGGAGAACGATATTGATAATGTTTTAACCAAATTCTAATTGGGTAAACAGCACCTGTATAAGGCCAACGAAGATTACTATCCCATACTAATTTGTGATCGTATCGAAAGAAACGTGCTTCTGACCATTCATTTCGATAGTAGCGACATTTTTGTTCTACTGGGATGCTATCTGCGTAAAAGGCTGGATCTTGCTTATATTTTTCTAAATCTCTATCTGTAAAATAATATTGAAAGCTTGCAGCCCATACATATTGATATACATGGGGTATCTTAGCTAAAAAAACACGAGGATTATCGATATAGATTTCATCTGCATCTAATTGACACCACCAATCTCCTTCAGAACTTTTAGCTTGGAAATGTTTAAAAACTTCAGCTCTTAAGCCATTATGATATGTACAATTATCTTGTTTATAGGGAATAAGTTGTTTACAATTTTTAGCCAGCTCCAAAACTTTTTCCCAACTGCCATCAGTACTTCCATTATCAAAAACGTAAATAAAATCAGACCAGTATGTTGCAGCTTTAATTGTTTGTTCAATAATATCAGCCTCATTTTTTACCATGCATATACTATGAATTTTCATTTTGTTAAACTTTCAAACTCGATAACGGAAAACTTAGTATAATTAACGATTGCCAAGAGCTGTTAATAATTCTAAAGGTATTTTTCTAATCTTGGAATTTAAAAGAAATAGTGAGCCGTAGCTAAAAAATAAAATGATAAAACTCAACCAAATGGGAAACCATATACTAGCAATTAGTGATGGAGTAGCGGCTATAATAAGCCAAAAAGCATTCCCATAATTGGGGCTACCGCAAAACTTAACTAAAGAAAGATGAATCAAAAAATAGCTTGGTAATGCCAGAATTTGTGCCATTCCATATCCCCAAAATCCAAACAGAGGTATCATTAACCAAGAACTCATCCACAATAAACTAACGTATGCAACATTGAGACGACCAACCTCATAATTTTTACCTGCCGCATACAAAGTAGCATTATGCAAATCAAAAATAGCACTTACTGAGGCTGCCAACCCAATTAAAGGAAAAATTTGCGAACTAGGAAGCCATTTTTCACCGAATACCAAAGGAATTATCCAAGAGGCGCAACAGGAAAATGTCGCACAAGTTGTACCCATTAATAAAGCTTGGTAGGTCATTCCTTTGCTAATTGTACGCCGTGTAACATTAGCATCTTCTATGACTTTTGCCATTACGCTAATTGACATACGTTGAATTACGACTCTCAGCAAAGATAGTTGCTGAACCATGCGAATAGCAATACTGGTGAGTCCAGCTGCTTCTATACCAGCAAAACGAGTAACAAACAAAGGTACTGTTAAAGATTTAAGGGTAAAAATCCAATTTGAACTGTAGTAAGTTAAACCATATACTAGTATTGGTTTTAAGGTTTTCCTCCGCCAACGCCAACGCCAAGCAACAGGATAGGAGTAATGGGATAAACAGGCTAAAACAAAAAATTGTAAAATAGTTCCAAAAATTGGACCCCAGTAGTTTTTTTGGAATAAAACTAGAGAAACAGAAACTGAATAGTTAGCAATTTGAGCTAGAGCATCATACAAGCCAACGCGATCGAAATGTAGCTCCCGTTCTAGCATTCCTATAGATACACCACTAATCATGTCTAACCAAATTGCTGGTATTAACCAGCGTAAAACTTGTGTAACTTCCTCTTGTTGTGTCCACCATCCAAAAAGAGGAGAAGCACACCAAAGTAAAATACAAAATATAATTCCAATGGTGTTATAGAAAGATAAAACTTGTTCGACTTCTTCTGTTGATAAATCTGGTTTTCGAACTAAATAGATATGTAAACCTAATCTACCACCCCATTTTAAAAAGTAAAAAATCCCTAAGGATGTAGCTAAAATACCATAGGTTTCTGGTCCTAATATACGAGCAATTACTAATGTGCTAACTAATGAAAATAAAGTAGCTAATATTTGTCTAAATACTAAGTAAATACCACCCTTTAAAACCTTGTTTTTAATCGATGCCAAACTTCTCATTAATATTTAATTCATATTTATTAGTTTTGTAAGAAGATTATTGAGATCATATATAGAATTTCTAACTTGATTGTATTGTTGTAATCCGAGTAAGCGTAAGAGAATAATCGCTAAATTCAAACGAATATATTCTCGTGAGAAAATCACTTGAGGATAATAAGCGATCGCTTTGTAGCTAAATTCTAGCGATTTCTGATATTCACCATTTAAATTTTGTAAAATTTTCCAAGCTATACGAAGATAAGCAAAGCTATAACAACGGTTTTTAAAAGCTTGTAAATTTGAAGCTACATCAGCAAATACATTTTCAATAATTAGTTGATAACTTTGCTCCATTAAATGCCATTTCATAGAGCGATTATTATTATGGCTGCGATAATAAACTAAGGGTTCCTTGATTAATTTAAATTGATAACAAGAAGCAATTTTTAGCCACATATGCCAATCTTGAGCATAAGCAATTTTAGGATCAAAATTACCTAGTTTTTCAAAACAAACACGACGAATCATTGGATTACTACCACATTCAATAATATTATGTTCGATTATTTTTTGCCAAACATTTTCTTCCGCGTAATTTTTTCTAATTTTGCTCTTAATATCTCCTTGGTCATCCACCGATCCAACCCAGCTATAAACCAATCCAACTTCAGGGTTCTTATCCAAAATACCAACTTGTTTTTCTAATTTCATAGGATGCCAAAGATCGTCAGCATCCAAAAAAGCTAAATATATTCCTTTGGCATTAGCAATACCTGTATTTCTCGCCACTGAGGGACCTTGATTTTTTTGTGAAATATATTTAACTCTAGAATCAGTAATTTTTGATATCCATTCGTTAATTCCATCTGTACTTCCATCATTAACAATAATTACCTCAAAATCTTGATAACTTTGATTCAATACACTTTCTAAAGTTTGAGTTAGAAAACTCATCGAATTGTAAGCTGGAATGATTACTGATACTTTTGACATTTTTAGTTTTTTTAGGATTTAAATTTATTTATTTAAATCAAAGATTCGATAATTGATGGGCTATTTGATTAGATATTTGATTCCAATTGAAATTATGGATAACTTTTTGTTTGGCATTATAAGACATTCTTTTTAACCTCTGATTATCAGATAATAAATCAATAATTTCTTTGGCAATTTGATCGGAATTAGGTTTTTCGACAACAATACCATTGGCTTTATCTTCAATTATTTCTGGCATGCCGTCTTGCTTTGATACAATACACGGAATACCATAATTCATTGCTTCTAATAAAAATAACCCTAATGGTTCACAATAGGCAGGAGAAACTACTAAATCTGTATCCAAAAATAATCGTTTTATTTTTTCAGAAGAAACAAGACCTAAATTGACAATTCCCTCTTCATCTATAGATATTCTTTCTCCTACCACGACCAACTTGACTTCGGGAATTATTTGCTTAACTTCTTTAAAAGCAGCTAATACTAAATCTCCACCTTTTCTTTTAAAATCAGAAGCATTAAAAAGTATTTGTTTGCTGCCAATTTTTTTTTCTCCTTGATAAGGTTCTAAAAATTGACCTGAAGAATAAACAACAGTTATTTTTTCAGAATCAATATCATAATCTTTAACAAGGGAAGATTTAGCACAATTACTTTTAGTAAAAATATGTCGAGCATTTTGATATGCTTTTCGTTCGCAATCAATCCAATCATTCAATAATTTTTCTGTAGGGAAAGGAGCCCAGGGCAACCAATTTTTTCTAGCCAATGCCATAGTATAGTCTAGGTAAGTTACATAGGGAATATCCCATCTATTCCATAGAGGGCTAAACATTCCATAAAAATGAAATATAAGCTCGGGAGTATATTTGAGTTGATTTATTTTTTGCTCACAGCGTAACGATTTTTCAATAAAACTTTGGGAATTTTTTCGTAGAGAACTAGCTCTGACCTCTGGTAAAAATGGCAATTTCCTATAAATAGATTTAACAAAGTTTTTTAAAACTCTTGAATTAGATAAGTTGTCCACCGCCAAGTAATCAAACTCCTTTACATAAGCCGATAAAGTTTTAAATAATAGATAATGGCGTTGAATAATATCACTTTCACCTGTTACCAATATTTTTTTAAATTTCATTTATTTTTTAAATTTCATTGTGAATATTTTTCGGTTTCAAAATGGTTATTTTGTTTTTCGTTTTCCAATGTAATTATCTCCTTCCAATCCCAACTAACAATCCCTAAAACAGTTAGCCAGTAATAAAAAAAAGTTGTATTACTCCAAATATTGTCAGTTAACATACCGACATTTATGGCAATCAAAATAGCTATCATAACTAAACACAAATTTCTTTGTGGGCTTCTTTTATCCGCAACAAACCAAACGCGAATAAGTCGCCAATAATTTGCTCCCAAAAAAGCAATAAATGTAGTAAAACCCACTATCCCCTCTTCAACTAAAAACCTAATATAGTCATTGTGAGCGGCAGCGCGCACATCGCCGAGAAATGTGTCTGTACCCATTCCATGCCCTAAGACAGGGGCTTCTCGCCATACTTTTAACAAAGATACCCATTGATTTAACCTCCAGTTAAAACTATTAACTTGGCCGCTGTGTTTGAGCAAAATTGCCTGATATATATCTAGATCTGGATTCAAAAGAGGGGTATTAGTAAGTGAAGCTAAACGTTCTTGTCCAAACTCTGTAGCAGCAAATAATCCAATAACTGCAACCATTAAAACAATTCCACTTATAAGCTTGCTAAGAGTTAATCTAGGAGCAACCAAAGCGATCATAAACACGCCAGTCATGACTAAACCAACTAAAGCTTTAGTACTGGTTATCAAAAAGATGAGTATACCTAGTAAAACCAACCATAATCTACGATGTTTAGACTGTTCTAATTTCCAACAAGTCAGACCAATAAAAAGTAAGATAAAAGTAGCAAAAGCATTGGGATGCCCTAATGTTCCATTAATACGGGCAGCTTCCTCAATAGAGGTAAAAGCTTGTGCTCTATAAGCTAGTAAAGAAGGAAGCAAGTGAGCCGGTAGGACTATTTGAAGTAAAGCGGCTGTTATGGGTGCAACTAAGCTCAGAAATAATGTATTGATTATCTTGATGGGATGAACTTTACCTTTAAGCTGCATTACTAACAAATAGACCATCAACCAAGAAAATAATCGCACCCACTCTGGTATGCTTTCTGACAAATATAAGGGGTCTAACCTACCTAGAGGAATTAAAACAACCCAAAATCCTTGCAAACCAACCCAAATAGCAAAAAACCACCAAAATAGGTCTGTTTGGACTTTTTTACCTATCAATAGCCTGAGAGTCACATAGAGTATTGCTAAACCATCTAAACCTACTGCAAACATAGCAGGAACTTGTTGGGTGGAAAAGACATCAAGGGAACTACGAATAATTAACAGCCCCAATACTGCTTGCTCGAAGTTGGTGCAGAAGTAAATAACTAAAATAATCGCTGAAATAGCTAAACACAAAAGCAAAGGCTGAGTTCCAGCTAATATTCCAAGAAATAAGCCTACACCAGCAGCAATAATTCCTACCCAAAAAGATAAACGAGAAGAAACATACCAAGAGAAATTTATCTTCATGGTTTACTTATCTCCTTGGTATTTTGATGAGAATTATGGGTTGGTCTCGAAGCGATCGCAGGAGATGATAAAGATCTAAACTCATCAACATTGTCTTTGGCTTGTTTCTTCTGCTTGCCTGCATGATTAACAACAAAACCGAGAATTGGAGTGTTATTTTGTTGTAATTGTGAGACTGTCTGCTGCAAGATATTTTTGGGTGTATAACAAGGTCGCGTAACCATCAATAATCCGTTACTATATTTGCTCAAAGTATAAGCATCGGAATTATTGCTAACTGGTGGCGCGTCGATAATTACTAGATCGTAGTAATTAATGGCTGCTTGCATTATAGATTTAATAAAGTGTGACTCAAGTAAGGTGCAGGAATGAGAAGTTGTACTTCCTGTAGTCAAGACTGAAAGATTGTTAATTTTTGTCGATTGTACTGATTCTAAAAAGCTATGATCTTTAGTTAATATTTCCGTTAATCCTGGTTGCAATTTAGCATTGAGTGATTTGTATTGCTGAGGTTGGGACAGATGGGCATCAATAATTAAAGTTCGCTTAGATAACATTGCTGATAATACACCCAAATGAGAAGCAACTGTTGATTTACCTTCTCCCGCAATAGAACTGGTTACGATAATTAGCTTCAATTGATTTTGACACCTAACTTCTAATCTTTTTAACAAAGCTCGGTAGGGTTCGTATAAATTTCTATTCTGAAGAAATAGCTTGATTTTGTTGGAAGACAGATTTGATGAAGATAGATCGGGTAAATCACCCAAAAAACTAATTTGTAGCTTATCTTCTACTTCTGAAGCATCAGAGAAAATATCATCTATTGTTTCCAGAAGCAGAATTATCCCAACAGCCAAAATAGTACCGATAGCAGTTGCCAATACTATTACTAATATTGGCTTGGGGGAGCTGGGGGAAGAAGGTAATTGGGCTAACTCAACAATTTGAATATTGCTGACTAATTGAGCCTCAGCAATTCTAGCTTCTTCTAATTTACGCTGTAAAAATTGGAGAGATCTTTGAGCCTCTTCTCGTTGATGTACCAAGTCATTTAGGGACTGTACTTTGTCTGGCAATAAAATAAGCTGATTTCCTAATTTTTCTTGCTCTGTTTTTATAGCTTTTAATTTATCTTCTAGTGTAGATAGTTCGATTTGATTAGTGACTAATTGATCGATTATTCTCTGACTTTGTCCGTCGATAGTTATATTATCAGCAGAGATATTTGAATTATTTCCTTCAATATCATTAATTGTTTTATTGTATAAACTAAGAAGACGCTCTCTTTTTTCTAATAAAGAAATTACAGTTGGGCTATCGTCTGTGAAATTGGAACGAGCAAGAGCTAACTCTGACTCGGCTTCGGAGATCTTTAATTTTATTTGTTCCAGTCCTTTGTCTTGACTAATACGTCCTTTTAAATATGCAGATTCAGGATTATTAGTTTTTGCTATTGGTTGTAAGTTGTTAATAGCAGCTTTTTTTTCCTTGATTTCGATTAATAAACTTTGTTCTTGATTTTCTAAACTATTAATATTATTGACTAAGTTTTGAGTTTGCTCATCAAGAGCTACAATGCCTCTTTCTTGGCGGTATTGATTTTCCCTGACTTCTGTTTGACGGACTTTGATTTTTTGTTGAGCAACTTCTTTTTTTAAAAATTCTCTCAGTGATTTTGCATGCAAACGAATTGTCTCTGTATTATTGTTAATAACTGTTTGAACAATAGTATTCAGCAATTTGGTAGTTACTTGGCTGTCGGAATTTTTATAACTTATTTCTAATATATTGGTGTTGGGAATAACTTTTACTTGTAAATTTTTTTGAATTTCTCCCAATGAAATATTATCATTGAACTCTTTTGATTGTTTTTTGAAATTCTCTAGAGAGGCTTCTATAATTTGTCGAGAATAAATTAATTTTACTTGGCTAGCCAAGTTACTATAGTCTTTGGGCTTTTCAGTAAAAGTGTTTAAATCACGACCTAATTCAGAAATACTTGGTTGACGCTCTGAGATCATTATTGATGCATCAACTTGATAAATTCTTTCTGTAAAAATTAAATATAATAAAGCTCCAAATAATACTCCAAAAAAACCACATAGTGCGGGGAAATAACGTCGCTTTAAAACTAGCAGCAAAAAAGAAAAATTAAGCTCTCTAGAGTTTCTCGAACTAAAACTTAGTTTATTATTAACAATTAATTCATCAAGTGGCTGTTGTAATTCTTCTAATAGATTATTATGCTTAAATTTTTTGTTTTTATTGGTAAACTTTAGAGCATACCTGTTATTATTAATTTCTGGTTGGATTTCTGTGCATCCTTCAAGAACAAAGCGAATAGCTCTAACGATATCCTCTGCAGACATGTTCTTGAGTAAACAGCCTTGAGCTCCTGAACTTAGAGCCTTACTAATTATATCTTCTCTATCTTGACCAGTTAAGATTAGAATTTTAGTATTAGGGTTGTGCTGACAAATTAATTTTGTCGCCTTGAACCCGTCTAAATTAGGCATTTCTATGTCCATAAGGACAATATCTGGTTTTAAAGCTTTTACTTGTGCGATCGCTTGGTATCCATCTTCAGCAATTCCTACTACTTCTATATTTGGCTCTAAATATAATAGAGATTTAATGGATTCTCGAATAGTTGCTTGATCGTCAACAATCAAAATACGAATCATAATTGAGTTGGCAAAGTTAAAATCGAGGTTTTAAGATTAAGATTTGAACTATTTTGTTTTCACTTGCTTGTAATTTGCAATATTTTTTTATTAGAATTTACATAAGCAGCAAGTTTAGTATACACTTGCAAATTTTCATAGGTAACTTTATCCCATCTATAGTTAGCTTTGACATATTTTTGTCCTTCCTCTGCCATTTTTTGTAACCCCTCAGGTTGAGATATAGCTTGTTTTAAGCAACGGCTCAGAGATTGAATATTTCCTGCTTGAAAAAGCATACCCCTTTTGCTACCAATCAACTGTTGGTGAGGAGCAATATTGCTTGCTATTATTGGTATGCCTTCCTTCATTGCTTCTAGCATCGCCAAAGGTAATCCTTCTAAATCTGAAGGCAATACAAACAATCCAGCTCTACTTACAATCTCGGATAAGTAACTTCCCCGAAGTTCATTAGTGAAAATGATATTTTCATTGCCTCTCTTGTTTTTAATTAGTTGTAATTTAAATTTGTCCAGAGGTTTAGTACTGCCAACTATAACTAGTTTCCAACCTCTAGGGTTAAGTAATTGAAAAGCTTCTATAAGCAAATCGGGTCGTTTCTCTGGTACCAGTCTACCCAAGAACAAAATATAACGACCTTTTTTGAGACCTAAAGATTTACTGTAGGAAAAGTTAGGTATTAACCGAGAATATGTAGATGGAGCGGTTGGTATGTAATTGGTTTCTAAACCATAGGTTGTGTGAAAATAATTATGCAGATATTGAGAAACAACTATCAATTTATGGGCGTATCTAACTGCATTTTTTTCTCCTAGGCGAATAATATAGCGGGCAAATTTATTCCACTTAGCACGTTTCCAATCTAGTCCATGACAAGTAACGACAACTTGTGCAGAAGAAAATAATTTTGGGATAAAACAAAATATAGCAGGTCCTAAAGCATGAAAATGAATGATATCGTAGCCTTTGATCGTACTTACTATTGTTGCGATCGCAGCGCAAATAAAAGCATCCAACCCTTTTAGGGGTAAAGAGGGAACACAAAATACTCTTATTCCCTGATAATTAGAAACGGACAACCAAGGCTGTTCAATATAACTAGCACGAGCAAACACATCTATCGAGTGGTCTTCTTCTACCATTCTTGAGTATAGCTCTTTACAATAATGTTCAATTCCACCTTGTCTGGCAGGTAAGCCTTTGGCTCCAATTACGGCAATTTTCATGTATTTTTAAATTAATTTTGATACTAATCGAATGCTTGAATCTACATGGCAAGTGCAAGCTTGTTAAGCTGAATTTCTCCAACCTACTTACTTTGTCAAGTTAGAAATGAGTAGTGAATCGTCTTAATTAAGCCACTTTAGTTACGGGAAAAGCTAAGTTTTTTTTCTGCCAAAGTATCAACATTTGCTGATAAACATTACCCACTACGGCTTTAGCTGTATAGGGTTGGGCAACGCTAACACAAGCATCGGTAGGAAAAGCAGTTGGGTTTTGTAAAACTTGACTCAATGCTGCAGCAAGTGCTTCAGGAGTCCGCTCTTGAGCTACTACTCCACTGTTGGCTGTCAATAGGTTTGGTGTTTCACCACAGTCAGTAGTCACTATCGGCGTACCACAAGCCAGTGCTTCTAATACGGCGATGGGTAAGCCTTCATAAAGACTACTCAAAACGAACACACTAGCTGAACGATACAAATTAACTAGTTTTTCTTGTTTTAGTGCCCCCAGCAAAGTGACTCGTTCTGATAAATTATGAGCACAAATTTCTGAGTCCACTGCTTCGGCTAATTCTCCATCTCCAGCAATCAATAAATGTGCATTGGGTTCTGACAATGCACTAAAAGCACGAATTAGTAAAATTGGGTCTTTTTGAGGATGAAGTCGCCCGACAAACAGAACAAAATGAGTTTGTTCATTTAAATTTAGCTTTCGTGCCAAGGTTTGCCTTTTGTGCTCGCGTTTTTGACTAGGGAGATGAAAGAAAAGGTCTGTATCAACTATGTTTTTAATTAAAGTCACTTGTTTAGCTAATTGAGAATAGTTTTGTTGGTAATATCTTGCAGATTCGCTATTGCACGAATAAATGCGATCAAATTGCCGAATAAGTCTTCTTTCAAGGACAGAATGAACGGCTGTAAAACGCGACCAAAGCATGGCATCATTACCTTTTTCAGGATTGATTTGAGCTTCTATATCGTTGTGGACGAAAAGAGTTTTATCTCCAGACCAATTAAAAGTTGCCATAGTCGGCTCTAGACGATGAAAATGCATAAAGTCTGAAGCATAATTACGACCCAATAAGGCTGCAGTATATTTGACTGTTGTAGGAATAAGACCTCTTACGTTATCATTTTCGAGATTAATTAGAGGCAAAAACTCAATAGACTTATTATCTAACTCCACTTTTTGCCATACACCCAATAAAGAACTTCCATCTCCAATCCCTACCAATCTCACCTGAAATTCATCTGGTGCATACTTAATAAATGACCGAATAAAAGTTTGAATTCCGCCAATACTGCTATCCCAGGGGTTGAATTGATAAAAAATTGTTAGAGTAGGTCGCTTCATATTCGTCTTCCTAAGACTATATCGTGTTTATCTTCATTGTTAGAGCGTAATTTCAGCTTTACTGACTGTGTAATGGCTTTGTGTAATCAGATTAAGCAATCTAAGGTTACAAACTTGATACAACAAGGGAAATTGTCAGATCTCAGTAGCCAAATATCTAAAATCGCTTAAAAAACCTCTGAAACTATTGTTATATAAAGGATACAGAGTTCGAGTTCTTGTATTTCTCTTTCCGCTGAGTTTAAATTCTTTGATCAAATAACTAAACTAATCGCTAGCTAATATTACTGAAGTAAAAGTGATAAACTCGATACGTACTGGAAAATTTTCAGTACAAACACTGAGGCGATTGGCTCTGCCAGTGCGCGTAGCGCAATCGCGATTGACCGAGGAAGGCGCTGCTTGCCTGTGACTTAAAATGCTCCTATTTTTAGCAACTCTGGGACTAGTACCGCTTCGCTCTTTGTAGAAAGTAGCCCTTCGGGTTCAGCACTTCTTGCTCCGTCCTATACGCGGAGGAGACCGTTGACTCGCAGGCGGTGCGCTTTTCCCAACAGCGTGGTTGGACAAGCTGCTTGGCTCAAGAGCGTCCTTCACGCTCCAAGAGAAAGCTCTTAGCAGAAATAATAAAAATATATATAGTCGTTCAGTTGCAAAATATAACTATCAAAAATAACTATCAAAATTTGATAATAATTAGAGGCTTTAAATATTATGAATAAAGGGGTTCAGTATCTTCGAGACTTACTGCAAAACTTCTTAGTTAAAAATAACATCTGTGTCTAGGGCAAATAGTAAATGTAAGTACAGGTTCAGTTGGTTTATTGCTCAACATGACTGGAAATGAAAGTTATACACTTATTAGTCGTGTAAGTAGTACGGTTTTGAATGTGGTTTTGAACGCCTTGTTAATTCCCCGATGGGGACTCGAAGGAGCAGCAATAGCTACGGCTGGCAG
>JASJDX010000268.1 GCA_030064975.1 Pleurocapsa sp. MO_192.B19 | reverse complement strand
AAGATCGAGAGCTTGTTGATAATAGCGCCGCGCTTGTTGGTATTCCCTCATTTCTTGGGCAACCATTCCCAACTGGTGATAGGTGCCAGCTTGCTTGTAGCGGTCATTGTCTTCAATCCTTATCTGAAGGGCTTGTTGATAATAGCGCCGCGCCTGTTGGTATTCTTTTAATTCTGCGGCCAATACTCCCAAGCTGTGATAAATCTTAGCTTGGTTGTAGCGGTCATTGTCTTCAATACTAATATTGAGAGCTTGTTGATAATAGCGCCGCGCCTGTTGGTATTCTTTTAATTCTTGGGCAATTATTCCCAACTGATGATAAATGCTAGCTTGTTTGTAGCGGTCATTGTCTTCAATACTAATATTGAGAGCTTGTTGATAATATTCTTGTGCCTGTTCGTATTGTCGTAAGTTAAAGGCGACCAGGCCCAAGTTATAGTAGGTGCCAGCACAGGAGTAGCGGTAATTATTTTGAATTTTTATCTCAAGGGTTCTTTGGTAATATTCTTGTGCCTTATTCCACTTTCTTAAGTAACCAGCGACATCCCCCAGGTTATTGTATCCACTAGAGAAATAAGATTGTTTTTGACTTTCTTCGATATTTTGAGAGTTATCAATTAGGGTTAAAGTATCCAGATAAATATTTTCGGCAGTTTCATACTCTCTGTTCCGTTCATAACAAATACCTAAATCACCTGAGATGCTAATAATATCTTGTCCCCATTCTTGAGTTCGTTTTTCTGGAGTATAGGCAGATAGAGTATCATAAACATGCTGGGTTAATTGCAGTTGATCGGGACGATTATTAGTAAGATCAAAATAAATATACAAACAATTCCAAATAGTATAAACGCTCTCTTGCTTCTTCAAATTGATTTGCAATGCTTGATAGAGATTTTCATATTCTAAATGACATAAAAATATACCTACTTGCTGGTGTTGAGAATCTTCGGATTTCATCAATTGTTGATAATCATTTGCTAACCACTTATAGTGATTCTTAAATGCCTCTCGCAAACCTTCACTTATAGAATCATTTTCCTTGAGTTTGTTATTCAAAAAGTAAGGAAAAACAGGTTGAATTGTCAGTAGTTCAGGATCATTTTCATCAGGTAAGAGCAAACCCCAATTAATCGCTTCTTGAATTGCCCGATCAAACTGCTCGAAAGAATAATCTTTAAATGATTCTAAGTTTTGCAATTCTTGACTATAATGAGCGATATGTTGACGATTAAAAATCCCACTAAAAGGAGCTAAACACAATAACAATTTTTGGGTTTCAGGCGATAAATTACTGTGGGAATATTCCACGCATTGGATAATACTTTTGGTTTTATCTTCGCTGCCCGTATCTAAATCTATATCCGATGCTTGCAGTCTTGATAAAATCTCTTCTGGTTTTTGAGTTTTCAAATTAGCTAATACTACTTCCATTGCCAAGGGATATCCTGCCAGTAACTTCATCAAGCGCTGGAAATTCTCGTCTTGCCTAATATTCTCAATCTGATTTGTGGCTATGTGGCGTTCTAATATCTTCTCCGCTAAAATTGAACGTGATTCGGGGTCTAAACCCTGTAATTGATAGACATTATTTTTAAAAGTATTTTGCAGCCACTCTTCCCCACTGCGAGAACCGAAAACAACCTTAGTTTTTCCTCCTACCAATCTTGTTAAAAAGTCCCGAATCTTATTTTGTTCAGATTCTGGCAAAGTATTTTGAATTGCTAATTGTTGCCCCGTTACCGATTCCAAATTATCTAACATCAAGACATAGGATTGAGTTCTTAATGTCTTTGCTAATTTCTGAACCTGCGCTGTCTGGTTCATCGCTTGAAACTTTGCCTGTTCAAAACGCGAATAAACCTGCTTACCAATGTCGTATAAAATCTGTTCTAGCGTCCAAGCTTTCTCGTCATAACCAAAATAGAATACATCAACCGCAAAATTAGTCCTCTGCCACCATTCCCGCAGATAATTCAGCAAAGTTGTTTTCCCCGTTCCTCCCATGCCTCGCAACAGCAGCACATTATGCCCCAGCAATGCCTTTTCAATCTTGAGAATTTCTAAATCTCGTCCGATAAAACCATATTCTGGCGAGGGAAAGCGATACTGACTACCAACAGACTCCCAATAATTTTCCTCTTCTTCTGGGGTAAAATCCCGTAAATTTAGATCGACCTGGCGATTATAGTAAGTTACAGGCAGCAGCCAATCTTCTAGATCGATTTTGTAGTTAAAATATGCCTGACGTTCTTTATCATTAAACAATTCTTTCCTGCCCAAGCGAATCGCCGTAGTAATTTCCTTCTCGTCGAATAAATGCTGATACAACTGCTGCATCATCAACTCAGCAGCCGAAACAGTGACCGAATATCCCATCGCTACCACCATCTGCATCCCCGCCGCCATTAACCGACTACCCAAGCTAGTTTCGCGGGTATCTTCTTGAGTTTTTCCTTCTTCCCCTTGTCCTTTAATTTGTTTCCCCGACTGACAAGCATTGAGAATACAAACAGGAATTCTCTTACCAGTAAGTAAATTGGCTAACTCGCTTGCTTCTACTGGTGTAGCTTTCCCTTTCGTTTTCCCCTCAAAAATCAGAAAAGCTTTCACACCTGAATATGCTTCTATATCTTCTAAACCATATCCTCTTTGATACAGGTAGCGATTAGTTTTAACTCCCTGCTGAATTTGTTCATAGGTCAATAATGCCCCGTGGGTGTCAAAATGAATTATGTGATAATATCCTTCTCCTTTTTCCTCCAGATGCTTGCACAACGCTTCATAAGTCGCAGGACGCAGCAACTCTACATTTACTCGCAACTGACTATTATCAATCAGTTCTACCAGAGGGCGAGAAATTGTCCGATATCCTACATCAGAATCTTCATCAGGTCGAGCCGTTACCACTAACAAATTAATTACAGGAGATTCTTTCACCTTTGCAGGAACAGCAGTAGGACTGACCGTTTTTCGCAGCATTATACAATCTACCGCTAGAGGTCGAGGTAATTCTGGATCGCGCAACGCTTCCCAGTGCAAAGCTTGAAATTCTGGGGTTTTGCTAATAATTTCTATCTGTAGCTGACTGAGATTGCTTTTTAGCTTGTCGTATTCTCTGTAAGCTTTTCTGTCACCAAATACTCGATCAAATAACTCTTCCCCGTATTTTTTAACAGAAGCCGCTGCCCTTTTTGCCTTTACATCCTCCAGCATAGGATATACCAGCCATTCCTCGAAGTACCACTCTAGTTCTTTTTCTTGCTTAGGGGTAAACGGCTCGGAAATGGTAACTGGGTACTCTGTGCGTCCGTCAAAGGCAACAGTTGCTTCAAAACCTGTGTCTGTCTGCTGTTGTTCGCGGATCGTGATAACTGACATAGATCGACTTTTAGGGGTTTAATTTGATTGTATCGATAGATATAGAAATAATTATGATAGGGTGAGATTTAGGCTTATATTAGTCTGAACTAGCTTATTGTTTGATTATTTTGACTTGTATGGCAATTCAATTAACCAGCACCGAACTAGAGGAAACGCGACAGTTACTACAAGACTATAATCCCGCTCAAGAAGCTATAGCTATTCTAGAAGAAAATAATGGCTTGCTTGAGGCTAGTTTCGAGGAATTATGGAGAGAAAAAAACGGGGTACAAGGCTTTCCAGCAGGACAATCGCTTTGGGAAGTAACGAAAAAAGTTTTACGTAAAGAAATCTGTGGTAATGAAGGTTTTCGCGCCAAAGTTAAAGAATACAATCAAAATAAAGGGAAAGCTAATGCAGCTCCTTTACTAACAGGAACAATTGTTTATTTAGTGGGTTTAATTACTTTACCAATTGACCCAGCGATCGCTACAATTATTGTTCTCTATATCCTTAAAGTTGGACTAGATATTTTTTGCGAATATACTGAGAGCTGATTTTTTAACTAGCTGTCATCTTTGTTTAAAATCTATAAGAGAAGTCGATCTTATTACTCGTCAAGGCATCGAAACCAGTCGTAACTATTTGCGTCGTCAAGAAATCTTATCCTCTGTTCAGGTGATTTATGCAACGGGATCTTCAATTTCTGCTTGATATGTTGCAATCTTATGAAACAGATCTTAACCAGTAAGTAAATTGCCAAGTCGTGTACAAAAACTAATTACCGTGAGTGAGTAATACGCCAACTTAGAAGAATTACAGGAATTATACCCACCAAGACAATGGCTAAAGCAGGTGCAGCAGCTTCTGCTAGTCTTTCATCAGAGGCATATTGATAAACCCTAATCCCCAAGGTGTCAAAATTAAATGGACGAATTACTAGGGTAGCGGGTAGTTCTTTCATCACATCTACGAAAACCAACATCGCCGAGGTTAATAAACCCCCAGTCATTAGGGGGGTATGAATTTTCCAGAGGGTACTAGTTGAACCATAACCTAAACTGCGAGAAGCATCATCTAAATTAGGGGAGATTTTGTTTAAGCTTGATTCTACCGAACCAAAAGCAACCGCCAGAAAACGTACTAAATAGGCAAAAATTAAAGAAGTGATCGTTCCTGAAAGTAGCAAACCTGTAGAAATATTAAAAGTGGAACGCATCCAGCTATCAATAATATTGTCTAACCCTGCTACAGGAATTAATACCCCCACAGCGATTACTGAACCTGGAATAGCATAACCCATGGCAGCAATTCTGACTGCTGTTTTCATGAACCAGTTTGGTTCTAGTCTCTGTCCATAAGCCATAAATAAAGAAATTATCATAGCAGCGATCGCTGTTATGATAGCTAGGATAAAACTATGCTGAGCTAAATTCCAGAAGCTGTCATCAAAAGCGGAGTCTAAATTCTTTAAGGTCAAGTGTAATAGATAGACTCCAGGAATAATAAATCCGAAGATGACAGGTAATAAACAGCTGATCCCAGCTAATGTACCACGCCAAAAGTTTAGTTGATAGGGAGTTAATCTTCTTAGAGAGCTAGAACTTTCATAATACTGGGCTGCGTTACGCGATCGCCTTTCTAATACAATTAACACTAGGATCAAGATCATTAGACAAGCTGCTAATTGCGCAGCAGCAGCTCTTTCCCCCATCCCTAGCCATGTACGATATATTCCTGTGGTAAAGGTATTAATCCCAAAATATTCTACTGTACCCAAATCATTGAGAGTTTCCATCAAGGCTAAGGCCAAACCCGCCATAATTGATGGTCTAGCTAAAGGAATTGCAATAGTAAAGAAACTGCGCCAGGGGGTACATCCTAAGGCACGACTAGCTTCTATGGTACATACTGATTGCTCCAAAAATGCTACCCGCGCTAACAAATAGACATAGGGATATAGTACCAACAGCAACATTATCGCCGCCCCCCACAGAGAACGAATGTTAGGAAACCAGTAATCTTCTACACTAGTCCAACCAAACAGGCTGCGTAAACTCGTTTGCACTGGCCCAAAGTAATCTAGCATATTCGTGTAAGCATAAGCTAACAAATATGCAGGAGCAGCTAAAGGTAATAGCAGCATCCATTCTAACCATTTGCTTCCCCAAAAACGACACATAGTTACTAGCCAAGCTGTTCCTACACCAATTAGACATACTCCTATTCCTACCAAAAGCATTAGCAAGAGAGAGTTAGTAATATAGTCTTGTAGAACAGTTGCCGCCAAATGTTTCCAAATAGCAGTCGATCTAGTAAAAATACTGCTAAAAACAAATAATATGGGCGTGGCAACCACTAAGGCGATCGCCATAACTAAAATTGTCCAACCATTAAGAGCGAAACGCCGTAATATTTTGCTGGCTGGGGACAGGGTCAAACTGAATTTATCGTTCACTGATAGATTTTGCCAAGTTTACTATTCTAGTAAAGCTTAAGCTAATTTAGCTCTTATTTAGCTCTTAGTTTTCAGTTTTTAATTTTTATAATTCTTAATTCTTAATTCTTACAATTGAGTCGAAAAAAATTTGCCATAATAGGCTTAATTAAATATCTGTAGCCGATATGCCCAACATCACTGTAAATCTACCTCAAAATTCTTATAAAATTGCTATATCTCCTGGTAGTCTGGCTCAATTAGGTAGCCAAATGAAACAATTAGCTATCGGTGACAAGGTATTAGTTATTTCTAACCCAGAGATATTTAATCACTATGGTGAGACTTGCCTCAAATCTTTAGAATTGGCTGGCTTTGAAACCTGTACCCACTTAATACCAGCAGGGGAAGAATATAAAACTCCCCAGTCTATTCAGCAAGTCTACGATACTGCTTTAGCCAATCATTTGGAACGTTCTTCTACTTTTGTGGCGTTAGGTGGTGGAGTTATCGGCGACATGACAGGATTTGCCGCTGCTACTTGGTTACGAGGAGTAAATTTTGTTCAAGTACCAACTTCTCTACTCGCAATTGTCGATGCTTCTGTGGGAGGTAAAACTGGAGTTAACCATCCTCAAGGTAAAAACTTGATCGGTGCATTTTATCAGCCTAAGTTAGTGGCGATCGATCCTACCCTGTTACAAACTCTACCCCCTAGAGAATTTCGTGCAGGTATGGCAGAGGTAATTAAGTATGGCATTATTTGGGATGAGGATTTATTTACTAAATTAGAAAATTGCGATCGCTTGGATAGTTTAGAGTATCTCAGCGATGAGTTGCTAGAAATTATTATTACTCGCTCCTGTCAGGCAAAAGCTGAAGTGGTTAGCCAAGATGAAAAAGAAGCAGGATTACGAGCGATTCTTAACTATGGACATACTATCGGTCATGCGGTAGAAAGTCTAACTAATTATCAGCAGTTTGTTCATGGAGAGGCTGTGGCGATTGGCATGGTTGCAGCAGGCAAGATTGCTGTTGAGATGGGTTTATGGACAGAGGAAAAAGCTAAACGACAAGATGCTTTGATTGCTAAAACTGGCTTACCTACAGATATTCCCTCTGAGTTGGCAATGGAAGATATTTTGTCAACTATTAAAAGTGATAAAAAGGTAAAAGCAGGGAAAGTACGTTTTATTCTCCCTACTACCATTGGTGAAGTAATTATTAGCGATCAAGTTACTCCAGAAATTATTACCTCAGCTTTGAAATAATTTTTTTTCTCGCACTGAAGTCACCGTTACACCGCCGTACAACGAACGGGGCTTATAAACTCTTGAATGCGATTCAAGAGACAGCCCCTCCGATGCCTGCGGTGACCGGTGTTCCCTGGTTAAGTTCTACCGTGTAAACACAAGTTAATCTCTGCCCCCCTAGCCCCCCAAAAAATTGGGGGGAACAAGAGTAATTGGCTGAAAGTCCCCCAAGCTTGGGGGATTTAGGGGGCATTATTCAACTCAAAATCAAACAAATGAATTCAATAAACAGTTGTGTGTACACCATAGCGGTTAAGTTAGGGGGCTTGCCAAATGCGTTGGTGATAATCCTCTAGTTTGGCGTAGGGATCGTTAGTACTATGATGATGGTGATGATGTCCGTGGTTATGGAAGTGATGATGTTCATGTCCATGTTCATCTGTTGCGGCAAGGCGAAACTTGCACATTTCACAGTTCATTACTACCCTGCCCAACTGTGCTTCGATTTCTCGTTCTCTAATCACTTGCAACAGTTGAGGTGCAATACCCATTTCAGGTAAACAGATCAAATCGAGATCGGGATATTGTTCTTGCTGCTGGGCGGTAATATTAAAGATTTTTTCCATTAAAGTTCCCGTAAACAAGAAATAGGGTAAAACAATAATGCGTTTGGCTTGGTATAAATATGCGCGACGAAAACCTTCTTCTAAACGAGGATGAGTAATACCAATAAAACAGGTTTCTACTGTCTTGTAGCCACTACCTTCCCACATAATCCGAGCTAGTTTACAGACATCTCCATTGGCATCAGGATCGCTCGAACCTCGACCAACAAATAACAGTACTGTATCAGCACGGGAAATATTATGGGGATTATTTTGAGGCTTGTCTAATTCTGCGAGGCGATCGCGCCACAGTTCGATAATTTTAGGGGTAATGCCAAAATGACGACCATAATTAAAGCTTAACTGAGGATAAGGCGATCGCGCTCGATCTAATTCATTAGTAACGTCAAATTTATTATGTCTAGCAGCAAATAACAAGATAGGGAGAGCCGTAATTGCTGTATACCCTTCTTCGACACAAGCTTTTACTCCCTCTTGAATTGTCGGTTCAGTTAATTCTAAAAAACAAGGAATAACAGGACGAGAAGTATCTAATTTTTGGTAGGTTTCAACAAAATCGAGAAAAGTTTGTCTTCCTCGTTCATTTCTTGTACCGTGACCGATCGCCAGTAAAGGTCTTTGATAAGGTAAAGGAGGTAGTTGAAGCGAATTGAGAGCGGATCGATCAAAATAATTTGCCATAACCGTAGGTTAAATTAGCTCCATTTTAGGGAAACGGGTGAAGAAATTTTACGTTTGGAACCTCTAAATCTTAAGTCTTGAAAAAATGAACAATCTAGCGATCGCATAAGCTAATTGTTACGCGGTCAAAAAGTTAAGCAGCTTTGATCTGCTTAAAATTAATTGTCCATTCTAACAACCAACCAATTAATTTAATGAATGAATTAATTCTTGTGGCGCTGTTAAAAATAAATTGATAATTTTTACCATTAAAAAACTGTTAAACATCTGTACCTCGCAGATATATTTATAGAATTAACTATTTTAATCGGCGGGCATTCTGACTAAGAGATTTGTTAGTTGTTAATCTCATCACAGCTGCGGGACAGCGTTGGACTTGCACCAAACTTTCCCCATTGCTTCTAATGGCTGTTCTTCATTAGAACCGATTATTTCATGACTGTAGATTCAATAATAACCTTATTGTATTGATTAAAATCAAAAATTTAGTTTAAGTTTAAATAAACAAACAAAGAGTTTGGCAAACAATTACTTGTAAAACCAAACTCTCTTAATTTATAGATGATATTTATTTAGTGCAACTAACAGTCTTTACTCAATTTCAATTAGCTAGAACTGTAAGTAATGACTCTGTAGACCAAACAGTTTCTTGAACTACATTATGCCTAACTGACCGAGAATTCCTTGACCAGTAAAATACTCAGTGGCAACAGCAATAATAAAGCCTAACATTGCTAAACGGCCGTTCCAGTTTTCTGCGAATTGAGTAAAGCCGAATTTATTTTCTTGGTTTTCCATCAGTTTTTACCTCCTTGAGAATTACTATATTTATCTTAAGCAATTTAAATTTTTATTGCAACAAATTTACAAACTTACTTGTATTTAGATCAATTACGCATAATTTGTTACAAATATTATAAATAACCTGAATTTTTGTTGCAATAAATTGACTAAAAGCCCCGTAATTATGTCAACAAATCTTGATAATTGCTCAAATTTACTTATATTTATCCATTGCTTTGCTTGAAAAATAGAATAAAATATCAAACGATCGCCTTAACATATTTACTGTGATTTTGAGTTGAATAGACCACGCGACTAAATCAATTTCTGTTCTCTGTTACTTGTTCCCTGTTCCCTAAATAAATTATGGTGGTCTACCAAGAGCGAAAACTGCTATCAAAACAATTTTAAAAACAATTAAAGAGCTGGAGTAAGCATAATAACTTACCTACCCCAACTCTTAATAAATTAAATATAAATAAATTACATTAATCTACATCCGCACCAAAGCAGATATTTTAGATAACATTTCTGGTTTAAAACCTTTTAATTCGTCGATTTCAAGCCACCCTTCTTTTACCAATCTGGCAAAATCAAACACGATAGTGGAATAATTATACACATACTTGCCATCTATTTCGTGTCTTTTGGTACTTAGTAGATCGTGCAGATACCATAAATCTTCTAACTCTGTGAGCGAACTAGCGCGATCGCGAATATTGGCAATTAAAGCAGAAGTTTCTCGATTATGAGCTGTCTGTAAAGCTTGCTTGGCAATTTTTTCCTCCGTTTCAGACCATTTAGTTTCACTTTCTTGTAACATTTATACAATACTTAATTTTGATTTAATACATTTATCCTACTATGAAAATCTTAACATCCGTAACATTAAAAACAAAGTTAAAATTAAAATCGAAACTGTTAAAAGTACCTTGCCCTGAAGTTTTAGTAGATATTAAAAAAGTCGATCGCTTTCGGTTTTTGGCGATCGACTTAAGATATTTAATCAATAACTTTTCCCTAGTTAGAGCCTAAGTTATGCTTGATTATTGTCAATTGATTATTGCTTGTTGCAGGTTTTCTTAACGAGCTAAATTCATTAACTCTTTAGGAGATGCCAATAAATCGATCGCCACAAAGAAGATTTTGTTCTCAGAATTAAGTAAAAATCTCCAGGACATATTCATCCCTACACCAGCACCAAACCAAGGAGTTTGCACTTTTCCTGTAACCTTGATCTGAGTATAGCCTTCATCAGCAGGTTCGGAAATACCACGCTCTGGAGCTAATTTAAGATTGGGACACTCTTCTTTAAAGAATTTCAACACTGCATCTTTACCAACAATTGGTCTTTTGAAAGGAGGTTGCAGCGCACCATCAGGAGCAAACAGTTTGATTAACTCGTCAAAATCATTGGCATTCAACAAGTTCATGTAGCTCAATACGGTAGGATTGCTAACGCCCTCAATATTAACCTTGGTTCGTTTGGACATTTCTGTAGGAGGAGCAACTGGTTCGCTCACTCTTTTGAAGTTACTCATTTTAGAGGGGTCGAATCCCATGTCTACTACAGTGTTTCGTAGTACCGTGATTTGTTGACCTGAATCTAATCCAATGAGTGTTTGCAATACGGCATTGGCATTAGCTGAAAGCTTATATCCTTCGGGAATGGGAGCCACAATACCTTGTTCCATCCATTCTCCCAGTCGATACCAAAAACCAAGCTTGATGTTAGGAGTCCAAGTGGCATAAGTGCGACCAATTGGTGTGTCAGCATTGTTAGCTAGATCGCACATTACTTGAGATTGTTCTTGGAAGCCCATTGCCTTAATTTCATTAAGAGTTGGTTCGGCAAACTGCATATTAGCCGCTCCAGGAGCTGCAACTGTAATAGTTTTACCCATTTCTAAGTAAGCAAACCAGATCCAAGCCAGCTGATCTTCAGCACTAAGCTGATTAAATCTTGCTGTTAAAGCTGGTACTGCATCAGCAGATAAAGTATTTGAGAATATGTTACGTGCTGAATCAATAGTAAATGGCACAGATGTACCTCCGTTAAGTTATTGTGCAATCAAAAAACGCTTTTTGTTTAAAACGCTATTTGTATTGTAAACATATATTGAGTAAAATTAACTTTTATTACAAGAACTTTTAATTTTATTTACGATCTCAAATTTATGATATGCAATACTAATAACAGATGGTACTTTTGATAGATGATATAGCAAGCAATATGTATATCAAAATTTGGAGCAAGTAAACACCACCATCCGATAGAATATTCTAAATTATCAGTGCTATTGTGCCTCTATATACTCAAACGCTCACAAAAATATACATTGCTAACATGGGAACGAATAACTTAGGTATATTGTAAGCAATATTATGTTTGTATCTGCGTTCGTAGTAATAGCGTGAACAAATTCTGTTATCCCACTAACTGTCTTTTGCGGTCAGAATAAGAAAGTCCGCCCAACTTTTTGAGTAGAAGATGAGAGTAGAAGGACAGACAGTTAAACTTCTAGATTATAGACAAGAGAAAGCATCAAATCTTTTTGTACCCAATCCTGCTGTTATTCGTAGTTCAGGATGGGATAGTATTTATCTCGAATTTCATCAACAGCCTAAGTTTGAGACTTTGGAACATAGACATACTATGCACATAATTGCCTATGGTATTTCTAACTCACCAGGGGAAAGATGGTTAGAGGGAAAGATTCAAAGAGAAAGAAGAAGTCTAGGAGACATTGCAATTATCCCTGCTGGTATTGTTCATCGCTGTAATTGGAACAATTGGGCCCAGTTTGCGATCTTGGCAGTTGAACCCGAACTTCTGCAACAAGTCGGTCAAGATTTAGTCGATCGCGATCGCATCGAACTAATTCCTCGGTTTATGAACGAGCAAGATGCACTAGTACAAGGAATCTTTTCGACTTTAAAAGATGAATTAGGGTCTAATAGAATTGGGGGTGATTTGCTGATTGATAGTCTCAAAACGACATTAGCAATTCACCTATTACGGCAATATTGCAACACCAAACCCAAACTGTCTAACTATAGTGATGGATTATCTAGATCGAGGCTGAAACAGGTAACAGAATATATCCACGAAAATCTAGATCGGGATTTAAAAATAATTAAACTTGCTGCGATCGCACAAATAAGTCCATATCACTTTATACGCTTATTTAGAGACAGTACAGGTAAAACACCCCGTCAATATATCTTGCGGCAGCGAATAGAAAAAGCTCAATATTTATTGCAACACGAGGAACTGAGTATTGCTGAAATTGCTGCGATCGTGGGCTTTTGCGATCAGAGCCATTTTACTCGTTATTTCAAACGTATCACTGGAATTACACCAAAAAAACTTAAAGCTGAATCGCAATAATTTACTATAATTCCCCAGTTTTTTTCTAGAGTCTTGAACAGCATTTTTTCTAAGCTATCTGTAAGTTTTTAGAGATTTACGGAGTAATTAAGATGCAAGTCGAACAAAAAGAGGTAGTGATTTCTACTCCCGATGGAAAAATGCCAGCTTTTTTGTCTACACCTATTGAAGATAGACGCAAGCCAGGTATTTTGCTGCTAATGGAGGCTTTTGGCTTAACACAGCATATCAAAGATGTAGCAGCCCGAATTGCTAACGAGGGTTATGAAGTTGTTGCGCCCGATTTATATTATCGTGAGTTACCAAATAATAAATTTGCCTACGATGAAGTCGAGCTAGCAAAGGCAATGATGTCCCGTCTCGATTTTCGTAAAACTATGGAAGAAGATATTAAAGCGGCATTAGATTACATTAAATCACGCTCGCTTGTCGAGCCAGATCGGATAGGAGTAACAGGGTTTTGTTTTGGTGGAAGCATGGCGTTTTATGCTGCTACTAGGTTCTCTTCTGAGATTGCGCTGGCTGCACCTTTCTACAGTGTTGTTCTTGATGAGTGGTTAGAAGCTGTTAGGAATATTACCATTCCCATTTACTTATTCTTTGGTGGTGCAGATCCTTTTATTCCAGGCGAGCGCATTAAACAAATTGACTCCCGATTTCAAGAACTTAACAAAAACTATCGGCTAAAAGTCTATCCTGATGCCGATCATGGATTTTTTTGTCAAGAACGTTCTTCTTATAATCAGTTAGCGGCTGAAGACTCTTGGCAAGAACTCAGACAATTTTTGGCTAAACATTTACATCCCACTCTTGATTATTAAATAAAATAATAGTCTTTTAAGCGCAACTAAAAATTTAGGCAAAGTTGGGTAAACTTGCTGGCAGACGTAACACCAAGCGCACTTGTGCTACTAGGGATTATCGGAGTATCCTTGGATTTGCCTCATAACTTCCTTTTCTGGCACGAACTCTGGTTAATAGGCTTGACCCGATCGCACTCTGCCTACAGGCTCACGCTAATCGCCAACATTTCAAAATCTACTGCAAATCGATTAAATCAAGATAATAATCCTAAATAAATTCCTAAAAACGACTCAATCTTGTAGGATATGTGTAGGATATAAAAGAAAAATATCTTATAAATAAGCAGTTATTAAAAAATATTAATAATGAATATTTCGACCACTTGTTTATTTGCGGGTATGCTTGGTCTTTTGCCAGTTACTGTTACAGCCCAAATCACTCCCGATGGTAGCACTTCAACGACGGTAGATACTAATGGGAATGTCTCTACCATCAATGCAGGAGAACAAGCCGGTTCTAATTTATTTCATAGCTTTTCTAATTTTTCTGTTCCTAACGGTAACGAAGCTTATTTTAATAATTCTGCTGATATTGCTAACATTTTTTCTCGCGTTACTGGGGGAAATATCTCGTCTATTGATGGTTTAATTAGAGCTAATAATGCCAACTTATTTTTAATCAATCCTGCGGGAGTTATTTTTGGTGGTGGGGCAAGATTAGATATTGGTGGTTCGTTTTATGGTGGTACTGCTAGGGGTATTTTATTTCCTGATGATGTGGAATTTAATGCTAATGATTCTGCTAGGCCAATTTTGACGGTAAATGCACCAATAGGATTAAATTTTCGCGATAATCCAGAGGATGTTGGTGTAGAAAGCTCAAATCTGACTGTATCACCAGGAGAAAAACTGAGTTTACTCGGTGGTGACATTAATTTTAATGGTGGTAGCTTAAACGCCTTAGGAGGCAGAGTTAATTTAGGTGCTGTATCAGCGGCGGGGACAGTTACATTCGACGAAAATTTAGAC
>JASJDX010000267.1 GCA_030064975.1 Pleurocapsa sp. MO_192.B19 | reverse complement strand
TGCAGAATTCTGAATTCAGAATTCTGCATTTATAAGCCTTGATTGTTCGTACTTATACACATTTTTGAACCTGAAAGCGCGATCGCGATCAAACTATAATTTTTCCCACAGTCTTTTTCGTTCACCCCGCAATGAAAGCGACTTGGCTGCTTTGCAGCCTGCAGCTCAAAACGGTGTTGCTGATTATAATTATGAAACCGAAAAGTAATCTGCTCGTAGTTATTAGTTATTAGTTTTTAGTCGATCTGTTCAGTTACCAAGGTTGTTTTTGATCGAGAATGTACCCTCATTAGTTAAACCGATGACTCACACAGCTAGGAATCTAAGCAATGATTGGGTATATTATTTCCTGGAAATCACCTAAAAGATAAAATCATACCTCGATCCAGCAACGCCCTCAAAACTAGTCTATCAAGCATGAAAACTGCTGTAAGTTTAAGCTGTCGCGCATTTAAATATCAAAAGCAAATAAAAAGGATGATATCAGAGTGTAGTTCTTGAATCATCCTCAAAATATTATGGTTTATCGTTTATTCAGCTTAGACATACCAATCAAAAGTTCTTAAGACATCACCTAAGCATCATTAGCAACTAAGTTCTAACTACTTAGTAACGGTTTTGGGTGGGCTTGTAAACAATGAAACTAACGGTTTGGCATTGTTTGATGTTATCGAAACCCACAACTCGAATGTAACAATCAGAGTATTCAGAACGGCACTCACGAACTTCATTCAATACATCTTGAGAACCGCGAGCATCAAATAAAGGTAACTTCCATAAAGTCCAGTGGTGTAGATCTGGGGTAGGATCTTTCTCAAATTCTACTCCAGGAATATAACCTTGATCGATCATGTGATCGATCTGTTTGGAAATTTGCTGATCGGTTAAAGGAGGTAAATATGAAAGGGTTTCGTAACGACGCTCTTTAGGTAAGGTTTTCATGGTGTTTATTTCCCTATAGTTTTTTTAATCAGAAGATTCTTCAGTTTCCGATTTCGCTTCTGGGACATCTAAAGATGAATCAGAAGTTACATCTAACTGCGATCGAGTAAGACGTTCCAAAAGATGACGACGATGAGTCAAATTATCTTGTTTTACTCCAGCAATAACTATCTCAGGGATAAACTCTAGAGTTTGCTCTGCCATACTGTCACGAACGGTCATTATACGCAGGGCTAACTCTTTTCCTCTAGGTTGAGACATGATCTCATCGATGTAGGTTTCTGCATCTCGTAGCTTTCCTCCCGAAGAATATTGTCTCAACCAAATAGCTTCTCCTGGATTAGTTTCTGCTAGCTGTTCGATTACTAACATTACTGCTTTGTAAGTCAGATAATTCTGTACAACTTTAGCTGTATCTTTTGCAATTTCTTTAGGTTGCATTTAATTCAGGACAGTTACTCTAAGATTTTAAATTACAGGTTATTTATTATTAACCTCCATTTTCTATCTCAGACTTAACTGTTGGCTGTTCACAAATAACTATTCTCGCTTTTTAGAGAGTATCCACTGCCTCAAACTCGAACTTGATTTCTTTCCAAAGTTCACAAGCTGCTGCAAGTTCAGGACTCCAACGGCAGGCTTCACGAATAACATCGTTACCTTCACGAGCCAAAGAACGTCCTTCGTTACGAGCTTGAATACAAGCTTCTAAAGCGACACGGTTAGCAGTTGCACCAGGAGCATTACCCCAAGGGTGTCCTAAAGTACCACCACCAAACTGTAGACAAGAATCATCACCAAAGATTTCTACTAGTGCAGGCATATGCCATACGTGGATACCACCAGAAGCGACAGGCATTGTACCAGGCATAGAAGCCCAATCCTGAGTAAAGAAGTTGCCACGAGAGCGATCTTCTTCGACATAGTCTTCACGCATTTGGTCTACAAAACCTAAAGTGATATCTCTTTCCCCTTCAAGTTTACCGACAACAGTACCAGAGTGTAAGTGGTCACCACCAGACATACGTAAACACTTAGCTAAAACGCGGAAGTGAATACCATGATTTTTTTGACGGTCAATTACAGCGTGCATCGCACGGTGAATGTGTAGTAACAAGCCATTAGCGCGACACCATTTAGCTAGAGTGGTATTAGCAGTAAAACCACCAGTTAAGAAGTCGTGCATGACGATAGGAGTGCCAATTTCTTTAGCGAAGTTAGCACGTTCCATCATTTGTTCGCAAGTAGCAGCAGTTACGTTGAGGTAGTGACCTTTAACTTCATTGGTTTCTGCTTGAGCTTTCTCAATTGCTTCTTGAACGAATAAAAAGCGATCGCGCCAGCGCATGAAAGGCTGAGAGTTAATGTTCTCATCATCTTTGGTGAAGTCTAGACCACCACGAAGACATTCATAAACTGCACGACCATAGTTTTTAGCAGATAGACCTAACTTGGGTTTAATTGTGCAACCTAGTAAAGGACGACCATATTTATTTAATAAGTCTCTTTCCACAGTGATACCGTGAGGAGGACCTTGGAAAGTTTTCATTAAAGCTACAGGAATACGAAGATCCTCTAGACGCAATGCACGTAGAGCTTTGAAACCAAATACGTTACCTACTAAAGAAGTAAGAATGTTGGTTACAGAACCCTCTTCAAACAAGTCCATGGGATAAGCGACAAAACAGAAATACTGATTGTCTTCTCCAGGAACAGGTTCAACTTCATAACAACGACCTTTATAGCGGTCTAGGTCAGTTAGTCCATCTGTCCATACTGTTGTCCAAGTACCAGTAGAAGATTCAGCAGCTACAGCCGCTGCACATTCTTCTGCTGGTACACCAGGTTGGGGGGTCATACGGAAACAAGCCAAAAGGTCTGTATCCTTGGGAGTATAGTCTGGGGTGTAATAAGTTAGGCGATAGTCTTGTACACCAGCCTTAAATCCAGCACCTGTCTTAGTTGCCATGTTCGGTCATTCCTCCATAAATAAAACGCTTAATTTTTACTTTCCTCTAGAGTCACTTGTCCTTAAGACTCTATTACCGTTAAAAAAAATCAGTAGAAAGATATCTCGCGACCTTAAAAAATCGTTGCTATTAATAGCACAATCGGCTACTTCTTTTGGCAATTTCTTATGCTAATACCATAACATGAATGTTAATCCTTTATAAGTATTTTTTGCTCAACTTCGATTTGATTATTTTTTACAAAAGATTAATTAAACTAATCAATATTTGTTGCCGATTTTAAAATAGTTAAGAATTATTAATATTTTCTTTATGACATTAGTTTTGTATGTTTGTTTAGTCACTTAAATCTAGCTATTTTACTGAGTATATGTACTTAAATTTTATGCTTCAAGCAAGCTTGATGTTAGATGAATAGCCAGTTCTTTTAAATATATTTAATTCAAAAAAGATTCTTCCAGCTAGTCTACTGCTCTGAATTTTTAGCATTAGAATCTAGACCTTTGTTGTGCGGAAATAAGGTTACTAAAAGTTGATTAATATAAACTTGCCCAACGACTGGATCTTTCTTATTTTTATCCTGAGGTTCGACTGATGTTTCTACCTTGGGAATTGAGGATGATTTTTGTTTTTGGTTTGAATTCTGCACATTAGTTTGATTAGCTTGTGTAGCAGAATTAGAGGAATTGTGATTACTAGAAGTTTGTGGGCTATTTCTCTGATTTTTTCCAGCCTCAGCTTGTGGCTGAGTATCGGCTTGGGTACTTTTCTGATTCTCATCTAGGTGTAGTTGACGAGAAATATCGCCAATAATTGAACCTGGTTCAATCACAGTCATTGCTGCAACAGTTGCCTGAAAAATTGTGGTTGCAGTACCAACACACGCATTGCTACCAATCTTGCTTTCACCAACTATCAGAACTCCAGACCCCAAAATAGCCCCACTGTCTATTTCAATTAACCCTTGACAGGCATTGATGATCACCCCCATACCAATGCACACATCTGCACCAATGACAATACGACTATTGGGGGCAGCTTGTAGGATAACTCCTGGTGCTAAAGATGCCGTAGGATGAATTTCAACATCACCACTAATGCGTATATCGGTATTCAAAACAGGTTGCGGAGGCGGTAGGTAAATCATTGGGAATAATATCTTAATGATGGGCGTAGGAACAGCTATTTCCGTTATTGCTTGCCACTATTTACAAGTTAAATAACTGCTCCTTCGTCTGTAGTATGGACGCAACCTATATGCTGACTAGAGAACACCGGTCATCGTTACACCGTATCGCAGCGCATTCCCAAGCCAGTCCGTTGGGCGGGTTCCCCGACTTGAAGGAACTGGCGTTTGCGCCTGTCGGCGATATTATCCCGCTTGACGGGACGCGGGGTCGCTGCTCCGTTTCACGGCAGTGTAACAGTGACTTATGGTCGTTGGATAATGGTTTCTGCTACACGTCGTTTTTGTTTGGGGTCGATACCAATCATACGAACGTATTCACCAGAATGTTCTGCTAGACAAGCTTCTAAAGCAGCCACAACATCAGACTCGTGACGACTATCAATGGGAGCGCAACTGTTCCAAGATTTAGTTCTGAAACGGCGTTTGTTAGCGTGTTCTGTACCAATTTTAAATCCAGCCGATAACAGGGAACGTAGCTCTTGTAAGGCTTCTGAACTTAGTTGATGGTTAGTGTAACTGTTGATTCTGCCATTGTCGCTAAGGCTTCTACCATTACCGTTGCTGTAGCTTGATGTCGCAGAATTAGATTGGGCAACGGGGCTGTCACCAGGTCTTTGGATAATAGTTTCTGCAACTCGGCGTTTAGCTTGAGGATCAATACCTAACATACGAACATATTCACCAGAATGTTCTACTAAGCAAGCTTCTAAAGCGGCAAGCACTTCCGATTCCCGAGTGCTGTCAATAGGAGAACAGCTTTGCCAGGATTTTGTCTTAAAGCGTCGCTTGTTAGCGTGTTCTGTCCCGATTTTGAATCCAGCGGCTAGTAAAGAACGGATCTGCTGGATCACGTTTGAACCTAATTTAGCACCACCAGCGTTTCCACTGTAGCTGGAACTGCCACCATTGCTGTAGGTCGAACTGGAATAACTTCTGGAAGACTGAGTAGAAGAATCTCCAGGACGTTGCACAATTACCTCGGCGATTCTTCTTTTGGCATTGGCATCAACACCAATTACCCGGATATATTCTCCTGGATATTCTGCCATGGCTTGTTCAATAGCACCAAATATTTTGTTGCTACCACCACTTACTTGTCCAAGTGTTAACCAGGATTTGGTTCTGAAGCGACGTTTGTTGGCGCGCTCAATACCGATGTTACAACCTTGAGCAACCAGACTATTGATCTGTTGGGCAACATCACCACTAAGACTTCCTGAAGCTTGACTGCTATAGCTAGAGCGATTTCTACCACTACGATTTCTTGTATGAGTGGCAACGCTTTTCACAGTTCCTTCTCCTGGAGTATCTCCAGGACGTTGAATCACTACTTCGGCAACTCTTCTTTTGGCTTTGGGATCTACCCCAATTAATCTGACGTATTCTCCTTGATATTCACGGAGAATAGATTCTAATTTAGCTACTATCTGGCTTTCTTTTCTGCTGTCAATCTGACCGCCAGTCAACCAAGACTTCGTTCTAAAACGGCGTTGGTTAGCGTGTTCAGTGCTGATAATACAGCCTTGCGCCAATAGCGATCGCACCTGGGTTCTAATATCTGAACTTAAACTCATATTCTCTACTGAATTTATATATTCATTCTCATTATTGACATTGAAATTCAGACCTTTGTCTGTCTTGTTTCGTTCGCGGGCATAGTTAACTTGAGGGTTAACACAAACATCATCATCGGCACAACGATAACCAGCCAAAAGAGCCTCGTTAATTTCAACAACGTGGTGAGCAAAAGAGCGATCGCTATCTAGGACATCTGGTAAGCGATCGGCTTGCTGCTGATTGACGATTACTGCTCCTGAAGGAATATACTTTCCTGGTGGAATTTCCACATCCTGAATTAGAGCGTGCATCATGACAATGCAACCATCTCCAACTTTGGCATTAAATACCGTGGAGCGAAAACCAATGAAGCATTCATTTCCAATATAAGCTGGTCCATGAATCAGTGCCATATGGGTAATACAAGTATTACTGCCAATCCAGACAGAATACTCTTTGCCATCGTCACCAACTACCCGACCCTTTTCTAAACCGTGAATTACAACACCATCTTGGATATTGCTGCTTTCTCCAATATAAAAGGGCGTTCCCTCATCGGCTCTGATGGAACTACCTGGAGCAACAAACACATTTGCTCCTACCCTCACATCTCCAATTAATCTGGAGAAGGAATGAACATAGGCACTTTCATCTACCTGTGGTGTTGCTAAATCACTTGACCATGGAGTCGGGGGAGCCGCTTTGGTGCGGACTACCATTATCTCAATTCCTCCTAAACTAACTCAACCATCTTCTCTATCAATTTAATTAGGCCATATTTTCATCTAAGAATGTCATGTAAGTTTTTGCTGATTAAGTCTTACAACAAACGCTCTGCCTCTTTTTTACTGTAGAGCGCGTTGCGGTCAACGTTGACCGTATCAATAATGCCAACGATTGTGGCATCTAGTGGTTTGGATTCTTGACCAGCCTCAATACGAGCCGCACTACCTCGACTAACCAAGACCCACTCACCCTTACCAGCACCAATTAGATCTCCTGCTACTTCGTATTTGGGTAGAAGTTGTCCTTCTTCGTCTATATATTGAACTAAAAGTAACTTGATACCTCTCATACTAGGAGCTTTGTGAGTGCTAACTACCGTGCCACGAACTTGGGCTATTTGCATGCCATACTGCCTAAATTAATTTATGGTCTTCTCAAAGGACGAGGATTGACGCTTTCACGGAACTGTTCTACAGCCTCTGTGTAGCGGATAGGTAGTACGTATTCTAAGTTTTCGTGAGGACGAGCAATGATGTGAGTAGAAAGAACCTGTCCTCCATTTACTCGGCTAACATTTTCAGTTCCCGCAGCAACAGAAGCCTGGACTTCAGATACATCACCACGCACAATCACCGTTACGCGACCTGTACCAATTTTTTCGTATCCTACTAAGGTTACCCGGGCTGCTTTAACCATGGCATCTGCTGCTTCTACTACCGCAGGAAAACCCAAGGTTTCAATCATTCCGACTGCAATTGACATATTTTTTTCTCCTGAATTAGTGGTTGGCGCGTTCCGCAGGATACGCGGAGCGTAATCGCCTGATTATTTAAATTTAATTTGCTAACTAAATAACTTTGAGGCGAAACTAGTTCAAAGTTTCTGCTCAAACATTAAATAATATCAATAGGTGCGAAACTGTTCTACTTCTTCGGTGTAACGAATTGGTAGAACGTATTCTAGGTTTTCATGGGGACGAGCAATTATGTGAGTAGAAAGAACTTGTCCGCCGTTTACTCTAGTCACATTTTCAGTTCCCGCAGCAACAGAAGCCTGGACTTCAGATACATCACCACGCACAATCACCGTTACGCGACCTGTACCAATTTTTTCATATCCCACCAAGGTGACCCGAGCTGCTTTAACCATGGCATCTGCTGCTTCTACTACCGCAGGAAAGCCAAGGGTTTCGATCATTCCGACTGCAATTGACATATTTTTTCTCCTTTATAATTAGCTATCTTGCCAATTATGTTTAATTAATTAACTGTTGTTTGATTTTGAGACTGAAATTATAAATTTTTAGTCAGACATCATCAATAGGAGCGAAACTGTTCTACTTCTTCGGTATAGCGAATCGGTAGCACATACTCTAAGTTCTCATGAGGACGAGCAATGATGTGGGTAGATAGCACTTCACCACCTTTGACTCGATTTGCCGACTCAACTCCAGCAGCAACAGAAGCCTGAACTTCAGACACATCACCACGCACAATGACCGTTACGCGACCTGTACCAATTTTTTCATATCCCACTAGGGTGACACGGGCTGCTTTGACCATAGAGTCTGCTGCCTCCACTACTGCGGGAAAACCCAAAGTTTCGATCATTCCTACTGCGATAGGCATTTGTTATCTTTTCCTCTTCAAACCGAATATAAATAACTTTGATAGCCCCTCTATGTATGACACAATGCGCCAGCATAGATACTTTTCATGCTTTTTCACTCCTCAGTGTGGCTGCCTAACTAATCTTTATAAGCTCATATTAATTATGAGTTCTATTATTTTTACCAAGATTATGAACTTTTACAGATTACTCTGCCTTGACAAAATCACTTTAGTCAAAAAAAATCTGGTATTGGCTTATTTACCACCCATGATCAAGCATAAATAACCTTGACTCCTTTGACAACATAAAACATGATTATATTTTTTAATTTGATTGTTAATAAGAATTAATACCTGTTTTCAAATAAATTGCTTGTCTGTATAGTCATACTCCTGACAACTAGCATTATATATACTTTTTATAATTTATTTATATTAACTAATATTACTTATCCATCTCATATCTATAACCAAGGTTTTTCCAGATTAATCTTGCTACATATAATTGAGATTTATGATTGTTCAAGTCTTTTGTTATATAGTTTACAGCCCCAAAAAGCTAAGATTCAATTCGCAGAAATATTGTTATACTACAAGCTACAAACAATACTTTATTTAGCTCCGATTTTCCTTAGTAAATCTGATCAAAGCCTAATTCCTAAATAAATAGATGGTACAAATAAGCAACAAACTTATTTTATTGTTGCAGCACTAAGACAGGAAAGAAACAAGACATCAGTGAAAACTTGTGGTCAATCCAGAACTCGCAAAGACAATTTATAGTGTACTAGTCATTAAATATTTGAATTTATATTGGTCAAATCTAAATGGTATTTAAGAGCAGGATAGCTGATAAGATTAGGTTTTAAGAAAAATAGTAAATCACGGTTAGCATAACTAAAAAAATTAGCTGACTAACACAATAGATAACTATAAGTTTTGGTGTTGTAAATTCTCAGACAGTTTTGATGACTGACTTTTTATTAGAAAATTCTTGGATAATACCTATATATAGCTTGGTAGGTGCGCTCCTGACTCTGCCTTGGTCTTTAGGTATTATCCGCAAAACAGGTCCTCGTCCAGCAGCGTATCTCAACATTGTGATGACTCTGGTGGCATTCGTTCATAGCTCGATAATTTTTAAACTGATTTGGACAAGACCAGCACAGCAGTTTATTTTCCACTGGTTACAGGTAGCAGATCTAGATTTAGTTTTGTCGATCGAGTTATCTCCAGTAAGTTTCGGAGCGATGGAACTAGTAACTGGTATTAGCTTGTTAGTGCAAATTTATGCCCTGGGCTATATGGAAAAAGACTGGTCTTTAGCTCGCTTTTTTGCCCTGATGGGATTTTTTGAAGCGGCTTTAGTGGGTTTGGCTCTAAGTGATTCTTTGCTTTTGAGCTACTGTCTATTGGAAGCACTAACCTTATCGACTTATCTTTTGGTTGGTTTTTGGTATGCTCAACCTCTAGTAGTAACTGCCGCGAGAGATGCTTTTTTAACCAAAAGGGTAGGAGACATTGTCTTATTAATGGGGATAGTAGCTCTTTCTAATTATGGGGAAGGACTTAACTTCTCTGAGCTAGATACTTGGGTCGAAGGACATCAGCTTGATCCTACCGTAGCAGCTTTATTGGGTTTGGCTTTAATTGCGGGGCCTATTGGGAAGTGCGCTCAGTTTCCCCTTAATCTCTGGTTAGATGAAGCGATGGAAGGACCAAATCCAGCGGGAATTATGCGGAATTCGATTGTAGTTTCGGCGGGGGCTTATGTGCTAATCAAATTAGAGCCAGCGACAACTCTTTCGCCGATTTCTGCTGATGCTCTGATCATTATAGGTACGGTGACGGCTATTGGTACATCTTTGATGGCGATCGCCCAAATTGATATCAAACGGGCATTATCCCATTCCAGCAGTGCATACCTAGGTTTAGTATTTATCGCAGTGGGACTAAGACAAGTAGACATTGCTTTCTTGTTGTTGTTTACTCATGCGATCGCTAAAGCACTATTATTTATGAGTGCAGGCTCGGTCATTCTTACTTCTAACAACCAAAATGTTACTGAGATGGGCGGTTTATGGTCACGGATGCCTGCTACTGGCATGTCTTTTGTAGTGGGTTCAGCAGGATTGATTGGATTTGCTCCCTTGGGTATGTTCTGGACTTATCAACGTTGGTTTAGTGGCTCTTGGGATGTAGACTGGTGGCTGTTGCTGCTGGTGATGTTTGTTAATGCCCTATCAGCAATCAACTTAACGCGATTATTTCGAGTTATCTTTATGGGCGAGCCACAGATTAAGACACGTCGCGCTCCTGAAGTACCCTGGCAAATGGCAGTACCGATGGTTGCCCTAACTGTAGTTACTTTAATTACTACTTTTACTCCCATAAAATGGCCCCTGTGGTTGAGTCCTAACACTCCATTATCTTTAGAACAACCAGAATTGATTAATCAATATGCCATACCGTTATTAATCGTTTCTGGTGCATTGGGTTGTGTAATTGGTTTAACTATAAGAGTACGTCAAGCCTGGGCAAGATCGAGTAATATTGCAGTCCGATTTGTTCAAGATTTATTAGCTTACGACTTTTATATCGAAAAGCTGTATGAAGTGACGGTAATTGCTGCGGTTTCTGGTCTATCTAAATTGACTTCTTGGGTTGACCGCTATGTCGTTGATGGAGTGGTCAATCTAGTTAGTTTAGCCACAATTTTTAGTAGTAATGCTCTGAAATATAATGTCTCTGGACAATCTCAATTTTACCTTGCCACGATTGTGATTGGCGTAGGCTTGCTGTTATGGTCGATGCTCCATGGTCAGTGGTCAATAGTTACTAACTATTGGTCCTCAATTATGTAATGGTCGTGTCGATATTATTCAATCTTTAAACTTATTTGTTCGGTCAATTTTATTAAATTCCCAGAGATAATCACAAATTATGCTCAGTGCCTTAATTCTTATTCCTTTTTTGGCTGCGGCGATAGTAGGTTTAACTCCCTTAAAAGGAACAATTTGCCGCAATATTGCTCTTGTTACAGCAGTTACTACTTTAGGTATCAATATAGTTCTTGGTTTTCAGTTTGATTTTCAACATCCAGGATGGCAGTTTGCTCAAGATGTTCCTTGGATTGAGTGGATCGGTTTAAACTATCATCTGGGAATCGATGGTCTTTCTTTTCCCTTATTATTACTCAATAGTTTATTAACTTTGATTGCCATTATTAGTACTAGCCAGGGGATTCAAAGACCCAGATTGTATTATGCCATGCTCTTACTATTGAGTGGCGGTGCAGCAGGAGCCTTTTTAGCTCAAGATTTATTGCTGTTTTTCTTATTTTATGAGTTAGAAATTGTTCCTCTGTATTTCTTGATTGCCATTTGGGGGGGAGCCAAAAAAGGTTATGCAGCCATGAAGTTTTTGCTTTATACTGCTTTATCAGGAATTTTGGTATTAGCTTCCTTTCTGGGCTTGGTTTGGTTGACTGGAGAAAGTACCTTTGATTATCAAACATTGCGAGAGCACACTCTACCTTTAGGTAGTCAGTTATTTTTATTAGCTCCCCTCTTAATTGGAGTTTTTATTAAAATTCCGATTTTTCCCTTCCATACCTGGCTTCCTGATGCTCACGTAGAGGCATCTACCCCCATATCAGTATTGCTCGCCGGAGTACTACTCAAGCTTGGTACTTATGCTCTGTTACGTTTTGGAGTCGGTTTATTCCTGGAAGGCTGGGTTTATCTTGCTCCTTGGTTAGCAGTCTTGGCAAGTATTAGTGCCTTGTATGGAGCTTCCTGTGCGATCGCTCAAACAGACATGAAAAAAGTAGTGGCGTACTCCTCAATTGCTCACATGGCCTATATTCTCCTAGCGGCATCTGCTTCCACTCGTCTCAGTATGACTGCTGCTGTGTTTCAAATGGTCAGCCATGGATTAATCTCAGCATTTTTGTTCTTACTGGTGGGAATGGTATACAAAAAAACTGGCTCGCGAGATGTCAATTATTTAAGAGGTCTGCTTAATCCAGAAAGAGGCTTACCTGTTACTGGAGGAATGATGATTCTGGGGGTAATGGCTAGTTCAGGATTACCAGGTATGGTAGGCTTTATTTCCGAATTTTTAGTATTTAGAGGAAGTATTGCTATTTTCCCGATACCAACTCTTTTATGTATGGTGGGAACTGGTTTAACGGCAGTCTACTTTTTATTAGTTATTAATAAAGTCTTTTTTGGTCGTCTCACCGTTGGGTTGCCTAAAATCCCCCCTGTCAAGTGGAAAGAACACGCTCCTGCTTTTGTCCTACTGTTGCTAATTTTCGCCTTTGGTCTTAAACCAGATTGGGTTACTCACTGGAGTGAAGTACAAGCGATCGCTCTTTTAACAGGAGGCTAACACCGCTTCGCTTAAGTGGAAAATAGAAAGTAGCCATCATGAACTGCGTACACCAGGACGCATGAAAATGTATTTATAAATCAGAAAGTAGGAAGTAAGATATCACAAGATAATTTTATTATGGTCAGTACTGAGGTTAAACGTTCTAAGTCTTATTTCATCGATGAATACATTGCGAGATTGGAAAAAGGGGATGCTCTTCTGGACGATACTCCCCAAAATCTCGTGGAAGTAGTTGGTATTTTGAAAAGTTATGGAGTAGTCTTAGACGCCTATTCCGTTAACTTGTGCTACATTGCTGACACACAATTTTTAAAGTTATTTCCCTTCTTTAAATATTTTAACGGAGATGTCAACACTAAGAAATTTCTTAAATTTCTTTGGCACGATCGCATTAACTATGAATATGCAGAATATTGCATGAAAGCAATGTTTTGGCATGGTGGTGGCGGCTTAGATGCCTATGTTGATACCCCAGAGTTCGCTGCGGCAACAGAGGAACTAATTAAAGCCTACTTTAAATACAACCCTCTGATGATCGGATTGCACAAAGCATTTAAAGACTTTCTCCCCGAACAAATGCGCCAGATGGCTTATTACAGTGGGCTAGGACAGTTTTGGCGAGTAATGAGCGATATTTTTATTAACTTATCCGATAGTTATGATCGCGGTGAGATCAAATGTATTCCCGACGTAGTAAAATTTATTCTAGATGGGTTGGTAGCAGATGCCGCTCGACCAATTACCTACACAGTAAAAGTTCGTGACCAAGAATATGATATCCTTCCCAAATCAGCGGGGTTAACCTTTTTAATGGATACTGGTGTCCCTTATGTAGAGGCTGTTTTCTTTAGAGGAACTCCCTTTAGAGGAACAGTATCTTACAATGCTCAAGCTTACGAAATTTCCTATGACTTGGGAATGTTCAATTACGGAGCATTATACGCCGATCCTCTCCCTATTGGTGGAGCGGGAATTCCTCCCACCTTACTGATGCAAGACATGCGACATTTTTTACCTGATTATCTACAGGATATTTATCGGCAAAATGTTCGAGGTGAAGGAGATATCAGAATTCAGATTTGTGAAAGTTTCCAGAAATCTATGTTCTGTGTTACCACTGCTGCAGTTCAAGGATTAGCACCTCATCCCTTGAATACTGAAGATTCAGAGGAACAGATGGCTAACCGTAAATATCTCAAAGGATGGCTTAATCGAATACTAGAATCCCAAATACTTAAAGTTAATAACCAAAAAACTGCAGAAGTATCTTAATACACATTCTCTTGGTCGTAATTGTTCGCTATTGGCTTTGCCACCGTCCTTCGGGCAATCGCCAAAGTAAATCTATCGACAAACTCACAAGTAGAATGAGATAATCCTTCAAAGACTGTTTATTAAAGAAATCTTAATATATTCCACGAATCTAGTTTTTAGGGAGTGAGCAGTTTTAAACACACAAGAAAATAAATATAATTTTAATCAATGACAAAAACAGCATGGGTATTTCCCGGACAAGGTTCTCAAGCATTAGGAATGGGAATAGATTTACAAGATATTTCCTTGGCAAAATCCAAATTTGAAATTGCCGAAAAAGTTCTAGGTTGGTCAATATTAGACATTTGCCAGGGAGATGATGAGACCTTGGCTCGTACACTCTACACTCAACCATGTCTATATGTTGTTGAATCAATTTTGGTAGACCTATTAGCTGAGAGAATTGGCTTACCTCAGTTGGTAGCAGGTCATAGCCTAGGTGAATATGTAGCTTTATATGCAGCAAGGGTTTTTGATTTTGAATCAGGACTCAAATTAGTCAAAAAAAGAGCAGAATTAATGGATAGTGCTGCTGGCGGAAAAATGGCTGCATTAATGAAATTTGATCGCCAAGAGTTGTCTGTAGCTTTAGCTGAGACTCCTAATGTAGTTTTGGCAAACGATAACAGTAAAGGACAGGTAGTCATATCTGGTACTCCAGAAGCCGTAGAGAAAATACTAGAAAAA